>CAKUBJ010000009.1 GCA_934636905.1 uncultured Dysosmobacter sp.
GCCAAGGCGAAAAGGGCAAAAAGCGCCGGAAAGACACGCTGGCAGGCGTATCTGCCCTTGTCAATCGATGGTATCATCGTTACATTTGGAAACTGTTCAGAATGCCGGTGGATTGCAGGAACAGCACCAGCATAATGACGGGCATCAGATACCGGATCATAACCACATATTGCCAACATACGCCTTAATTACTTCTGCATTCTGATCCAGAATCGTAAGTAACGGAGCGGTGAAAATGATCCGAGATTTGTTCCACCGGGCAGCATGGGCCAGCGCATAGCGCAGAGAACTCAGCGTCTTTCCTGCACCGGTAGGAACATTCAGTTGATAAATACCGCCCGGCCGTTCCGCAAATTGACGGCACTGGCGGGAGATTTCCATTCTGGCTCTTTGAATCTCCCTATTTCCATTCCCCGATACGAGGGAGAGTTTTTTCAATTTCCCTTCCAGATGCCGTAAACAGGCATTCCAGAGTTCCCTCTTATCTTTCAATTCCGTCGGCTTAGGCCGCCCTGTCTGAAATTCCGCCGTATCCCGCCGATCTCCCTGAATTACCGCTGACAACAGCAGGCGCGCCGAACCGCTTCTTTCCGCGCAGCGCTTTCAAGATATGCCTGAAACGGCAGCGAAAATTTTCCGCGTCATGGAGCAGCCCTGCCAGATACGCCGCTTTGGAAAGATCTATGCCGGACAGGCATTCTGACGCGCAGCAAGCAGTTGCCCTGCAATGCTCCGCGACTGTCTGACGCCGCAGGCCGTCCTCTGAAATGTGGGCGTAGTATGCCATGTTCGTGTTCCTCCCGGAAAAGAAAAATCAGCCCTGTGGGATCACAGAACTGACTGACGGGGCTGAAGTTTAGCCCTGAATCTTGTCTATATAGTACATAAAGCAGGAGAGAAAGTCAACAGCAATAGGCTAAAATGCAAAAATTTTATCGAATATTTACCCTTAATTTTATATAGAATTGCATTTTGCAGGCAAAGGCTTTTTCGCACTTGTGGCCCTTGGGCTTCCACGGTCGGCACAGAGGAACTGGGGCACCTTGAGATGGTGGGCGCCATCGTGCACCAGCTGACCCGGAACCTGACCGCCGACCAGATTAAGGAATCCGGTTTCGATGCCTACTTTGTTGACCACACCACCGGCGTGTTCCCGCAGTTTGCTTCCGGCTTCCCATGGTCTGCCGCCACCATGCAGGTCACCGGCGATACCGTTGCCGATCTCACCGAAGACCTTGCAGCAGATGCTGCGATGGTGTAAGGACAACGAATCTTTGTCGGGTCGGCAAAATTTTCACTTCTGCCCTGCGGGATACCGGCATATTCCTGATTCAGGAGGACTCTGCTTATGAACGACTCAATTTGTAAAAGCTACTTTAGAAGCGGCGAAGAATACACCACCGTGCAGAGTTACACCGATGTCTGGATTCGGCTGATCAATCAGCTGGAACGCTCCAAGGTGATTCTGTCCGGAGCCAGATAACTGAATAGCGGTGCAAATACAGATACCCGCTTTCATTGCGCGCAGGACGTAATGAAGGCGGGTCTTTTTATATTCTGTTGAAAATGGATGGGAGGCATTCAAAATGGAAAAGGCTGCAATTTACTGCCGTCTGTCTGAGGAAGACCGCAACAAGAAAAAGGAAACGGATGACAGCAACAGCATCCGGAACCAGAAGGCGATGCTGCTGGAATATTCGATACAGCAAGGCTGGGAAGTATATCACATTTACAGCGATGACAATTACACCGGTGCAGACCGGAACCGTCCGGAATTCAACCGTATGTTGGAGGATGCGCAGGCACATCAATTTGATATCATCCTCTGCAAGAGCCAGTCCCGCTTCACCCGTGAACTGGAATTGGTGGAAAAATACATCCACGGGTTATTCCCTATCTGGGGGATTCGGTTTGTCAGCCTGATAGACAATGCCGATACCGCCAACAAAGGCAACAAGAAATCCCGTCAGATCAATGGACTGGTCAACGAATGGTATCTGGAGGAGATGTCCGAGAACATCCGTGCCGTGCTGGCCAACCGCCGTAAGAACGGCTTTCACATCGGCGCCTTCGCCCTCTATGGCTACAAGAAAGACCCTGCGCAAAAAGGACATCTGATGATTGACGAAGAAGCCGCCGCCATCGTGCGGGAGGTATTCACCCTCTTCTCGCAAGGGGTCGGAAAAACCGCCATCGCCCGGATGCTCAATGACCGCGGCATACCGAATCCCACGGAGTATAAGCGGCTGCATGGCCTGCATTACCAGCAGCCCAAGTGGAAAAACAGCACGCTATGGAAATACTCGGCGATCTCCCATATGCTGACCAATGAAATGTATATCGGAAACATGGTACAGGGCAAATACGGCAGTGTTTCCTATAAAACCAAGCAGAATAAGCCGCGCCCGAAAGAGAATTGGTATCGCATGGAGCATACCCATGAGGCAATCATTGACCGCAATCTGTGGGATCGGGTACAGGCGCTCATTGCCGCCAGAGCAAAGCCTTTTGACGCAGGAACGGTGGGGCTGTTTGCCGGAAAAGCCCGCTGTGCCAACTGCGGCTATACCATGCGATCCTCAAAAAATCGCGGAAAGCACTATCTGCAATGCTCCAACCGGCATGTGGCAAAGGACGCCTGCATCGGCTCCTTTATTGCGGTAGAGAAGCTGGAGAAGATCGTCATTCAGGAATTGAACGCGCTCTCGCAGCGTTATCTGGATCAGGCCAAATTGGAACGAAGCATTGAGTTCAACCAGAATCTGGAGCAGCAGCGGGCAAATTGGCTGAATGCCAAAGAGAAGCTTGCAGGGCAGATGGAAGATCATCACACATACGTTCGCACACTCTACATGGATAAGGTAAAGGGGATCGTCAGCGAGGCGGACTATCTTGCCATGGCAGATGATTTTGCCAAGGAGCGGGCGCGGATGGAATCGCAGATCAAGGAGGCCCAGCACCATATAGCGGATCTGGATGCCCAGATGCTTCCCGGCAATCAGCGAAAGGAGATCATCCGGGGCTATACCCATGTGGAGCACCTGACCCGTGAAATGGTGGAGATCCTCATCGACTATATCACGGTCGGAAAGAGAATCCCCGGTACACAGGACGTCCCCATTGAGATTCACTGGAATTTCTGAAATCATAAAGGAACGCTTATCGCTAAGCGTTCCTTTTTCTCGACAGGTTTGCTATAATAGTAAAAAAATTTTCTTTTTTCCGATGCAATAAAACGTCCTGCCCGTGCATTACATGGATGACAGGACAGGAGAATGGTTTATGCTGAGTATGCTGCTGACCACAACCGAATACGCACCGGCTTTAGACCGGAGTGCGCTGGAGCGGCTGCTGATCGCCGTTGCTGCCGGTGAGCAGGAAGCGCTGGCGGAGCTGTACCACCGCACCAGAGCGGCGGTTTACGGCATGGCGCTGTCGTATCTGCACAACGCCCACGACGCCCAGGATCTGACACAGGATGTCTTTGTCCGGGTCTGGGACTGTGGGGCACAGTACCGCCCTACCGGTTCTCCCATGGGCTGGCTGCTGGCGGTGTGCCGGAATCTCTGCCTGATGCAGCTGCGCAGCGAGAGCCGCCATACCCCCCTGACCGATGCGGAGTGGGACGCCATTCCCGCAGAGGAAACGGGCTTATCCGCCGATGAACGCACCCTCTTGCATCAGGCCTTGGCCGGGCTTGGTGAGGAGGAACGGCGCGTGGTGCTGCTCCACGCGGTAACGGGCCTGAAGCACCGGGAAATCGCAACGCTGTTGGAACTCCCCCTCCCTACCGTCCTGTCGAAATATCACAGAGCATTGAAGAAAATGCGAAGCTTTCTGGAAGGAGATGACGCCCGATGACCAACGATTTCATGGAAAAGCGTCTGGCCGATGCGCTGGAAAAGACAGCGCCGGACGATGTGGATGGCGTTCTCTCCCGCTGCAAAGAGCGGAAAGGAACGGTAATCCCAATGACAACGAAGAAAACAAAGAAAGCATGGACCACCCTGACGGCGGCCTGCCTTGCGCTGGTGCTGGTAGGCAGCGGGCTGTTCTATCAGCAGGCTAACGCCGTGGCATCCGTGGTGTCGCTGGACGTGAACCCCAGCATTGAGTTGAAAGTCAACAAAAACGAAAAGGTGCTGTCCTGCACACCGCTGAATGACGACGCCAAGGCAGTGCTTTCTGACATGGGCAACGGCGCCGATCTCAAGGGCGCCAAGCTGGACGTGGCGGTGAACGCCATCGTAGGCGGTCTTGTGCGCAGCGGCTACCTCAGCGACCTGTCCTCCGCCATTATGATCTCTGTGGAGGACAAGGATCAGACCCGGGCCGAAAAACTCCAGCGGGAACTGACCGATACTGTAGACGGCGTGCTGGAAAGCAGTGCAGCCAAGGCGTCCGTGCTGACCCAGACAGTGACGCAGGATGCAGAACTGGAACAGCAGGCAAAGGCCAACAACATCTCCACCGGCAAGGCGGCACTGGTGAACCGCATCGTTGCCATGAACGGGAAATTATCCTTTGACGCGCTGGCGGCGCTGTCCGTGGAGGAACTGAACGATCTGGCGGAAGCAGGCGCGCCTGCCATGCCCATCGGCACGGACAAGGCCATGGACCTTGCCGCGGCGGCGTTTGGCAAGGCCTCTGCCGCCAAGATGGCATACAGCGCGGTCGATCCCGAGCTGGACGAATCCCCCGCCCACTATGAGGTGGAGATCAAGAGCCAGAGCGGCGAGGAGTTCGAGTACAAGCTCGACGCCTACACCGGCGCGATTCTGGAGAGCAAGCGCGAGGTGGAGGACGGAGCGGAGATGCCTGCGGTGCAGCCCTCCAGACCCGAGCCGCCCGCAGCAGTGCAGGACATCGGCTATGCCAAGGCGAAGTCCATCGCCCTGAACCATGCGGGCGTGAGCGAGAGCAAGGCGTATGACATGGACGTTGAGCTGGACGACGAGGACGGAACGCTCGTCTACGAGGTGGAGTTCAAGTCCGGCAGCATGGAGTATGACTATGAGATCGACGCGGCCTCCGGCGAGATCCTGAAACATGAAGCGGAATTGGATGACTGATTGCGTGAAAAGCAATGATCCTAAAAAGACTCGCTTACCCAAATGGTAAGCGAGTCTTTTGGCAGAATCAGTTTGAGGACACCCCTGGCGTATTTGCCTCGTGCACGCGGGAATGACAGGAACGATACCGCAGCGGCACATATTCCCGGAAAAAGCAAAAGAATTCCCTTGACAAAATCGGCGGCAGACAACATAATTGGAGTGTTTCAGGCGGTATCTGCAGGTGATTCAGGCACAGGGCCGGATCGCACCGGCAGGATGCGGCGGCTGATGAGCCGTCGCTTTTTTGTGCAGAAAACGAATAAATCGGGCGCTTCAGAATGCAGCGCCTGTGATGAAAGGAATGCAAATGATTACAGTCAACGACGTCAGCATGAACTTCAGCGGACAGACGCTGTTCAAACATGTGGATCTGAAGTTCGTCCCCGGCAACTGCTACGGCATCATCGGCGCCAACGGCGCCGGAAAATCCACCTTCCTGCGGATTCTCTCCGGAGATCTGGAGCCCACCACCGGCGAGGTCATCATTCCCAAGGAGGAGCGGATGTCCATTCTGAAGCAGGATCACTTCCAGTATGACGCCTACACCGTGCTGGACACGGTGATGATGGGCAACCAGCATCTCTATGACGTCATGAAGGAAAAGGACGCCCTCTATGAGAAGGAGGACTTCACCGACGAGGATGGCGTAAAGGCCAGCGAACTGGAAGCGGAATTTGCGGAAATGGGCGGCTGGGAGGCCGAATCCGACGTTTCCCGTCTGATTCAGGGTCTTGGCCTCTCCAACGATATTCTGTACAGCGAAATGTCCAGCCTCACCGCCAAGGAAAAGGTGAAGGTGCTGCTGGCACAGGCGCTGTTCGGCAAGCCGGATATCATCCTGCTGGACGAACCTACCAACCATCTGGACATTCAGGCCATCGAATGGCTGGAGGACTTCCTGATGGAGTGCGAAAGCCTGATTCTGGTGGTGAGCCATGACCGGCACTTCCTCAACACCGTCTGCACCAACATTGTGGACGTGGACTACGGCCAGATCAAGATGTATGTGGGCAACTACGAGTTCTGGTACGAATCCAGCCAGATGGTGCAGCGGATGATGAAGGATCAGAACCGGAAAAACGAGGAAAAGATCAGGGAATTGCAGCTGTTCATTCAGCGATTCTCCGCCAACAAGTCCAAGAGCAAGCAGGCCACCGCCCGCCGGAAGCTGCTGGACAAGCTGACGGTGGAGGAAATGCCCGCCTCCTCCCGGCGCTACCCCTTCGTGGGCTTTACCATGGATCGGGAATGCGGCAAGGAGATTCTGGCGGTGGAAGGGCTATCCAAAACCGTGGATGACCGCAAGGTGCTGGATAACGTGTCTTTCCGGGTCAACAAGGGCGATAAGATCGCCTTTGTAGGCGAGGATGAACTGGCCAAGACCACCCTTTTCAAAATCATCATGGGCGAACTGGAGCCGGACGAAGGCACCTACAAATGGGGTACCACCATCACCACCAGCTATTTCCCCCTGGACAACTCCGCCTTTTTCAACGGCTGCGACCTGAATCTGGTGGACTGGCTGGCGCAGTTCACCCCCAAGATTCCCGAAGCCAACACGGAGTCCTTCAAACGGGCCTTTCTGGGGCGGATGCTCTTCTCCGGCGACGATGTGTTCAAACCGGTGAAAGTCCTCTCCGGCGGGGAAAAGGTGCGGTGTATGCTCTCCCGCATGATGCTCTACGGCTCCAACGTGCTGGTGCTGGATCAGCCCACCAACCATCTGGATCTGGAATCCATCACCGCCGTCAACAACGGTCTGGTGGACTTCAAGGGCGTGGTGCTTTTCGCCAGCCATGACCATGAGTTTGTCCAGACCATCGCCAACCGCATTATGGTGCTGGAAAACGGCCATCTCACCGACCGTCTTGGCACCTATGAGGACTATATCGCCTCTCTGGTACAGGCCTGATGCGGGCCGGACACTGCCCATCCCCATGCAGTGTATCCTTCCCCTGCGCATTTTTAATTTTCAAGGAGGTTTCCGCCTATGCCCCCTGCTGTAAGCATCATCGTCCCGGTTTATAATGCGGAGCGCACGGTTGGCCGGTGCATTGAGAGTATTCTGAATCAGGAATACCGTGATTTTGAACTGCTGCTGGTCAACGACGGCAGTACGGACGCCTCCGGCTCCCTGTGCGACGGCTATGCCGCAAAAGATTCCCGTATCCGGGTCATCCACAAGAAAAACGCCGGCGTGTCCGCCGCCCGGAATACAGCGCTGGATCTGGCTCAGGGAACCTACCTGCAATTTCTGGACAGCGACGACTGGCTGACGCCGGACGCCACCTCCTCTCTGGTGCGGGCGGCGGAGGAAACCGGGTGCGACCTGATCGTGGCGGACTTTTATCGGGTGATCGGAGAACGTGTCTCCCAGAAGGGGGACATCGACGAGGGCGGCATCATGACCCGGGAAGAATACGCCGCCCACATGATGGAAAATCCGGCGGATTTTTACTACGGCGTTCTCTGGAACAAGCTTTACCGGCGAACCATCGTGGAAGCCCACCACCTGCGGATGGATCCGGAGATCAGCTGGTGCGAGGACTTCATGTTCAATCTGGAGTATATTCGCTATGCCGCGTCCTTTCAGGCCCTCCCCATTCCCATCTATTATTATGTGAAAACCAAAGGCTCCCTGGCCAATCAGAATCTCACCATCAGCAATACGGTGAAAATGAAGCTGACGGTATTTGAGTACTATCAGCGCTTTTTCAAAACCGTTCTGGATGAAGAGGAATATGAAAAATGCCGGCTGAAGGTCTACCGCTTCCTGCTGGACGCCGCCAAAGACGGTTCCGTTGCACCGCTGCCCCTGCCCAACTCCCGGAAGCTGGGAGAGGAGCGGGTGCAGGCTTCTCCGGACGCTCTGCGGGAAGACGGCCCCCTGTTCGACGCTTTCCGGGAGCGGAAGCTCCTGGAACGGTATGTGGAAACAGCCGCGCTGAAGCATGATCTGCCTCTGCAGGACGCCAGAGTGCTGCTGTTTCTGCAAAGCCTGCACTTCCAGCCCACCCGCCGGGAGCTGATGGATCTGACGGGTCTTTCCCGCAGGACGCTGTCCGTTTCCCTCCAGCGCCTGACGGCCAGAGGGCTGATCCGCCTGACGGAGCAGCGGCAGAAAAAAGCCCCCTCCCGGCTGGCGGTTACATTCCTGCCTGCGGCACAGCCGGTGCTGCGGGATCTGGATGCTTCGCAGGCAGACTGCGCCCGCATCCGGCTGTCCGCCCTTTCCGTGGAAGAGGCGGCGGAATACGAGCGTCTGTCCGGCAAGGTGCAGTCGCAGATCAAGCGGATTCTGGAATAGCAGAAAACCGGCTTTCGGGGCGGTGTTTTCGGAAATGTTGTCCTTACACCATCGCAGCAGAGCAGAAAGCCCGCGTTACCTACGACAACATTCTCCGCCTTTCCGACGACCCGGACGTCAGCGACGCCATCAAGTTCCTCCGGGCCCGGGAGATCGTGCACTTCCAGCGCTTCGGTGAGGCGCTGCGGCTGGCAAAGGAACGGCTGGATCAGAAAAACGTCTACTATCTCAATCCGGGATTTGACGCAAAGTAGTTCTGCAGTCCCCCAGCACCGGAACTTTTCCGGTTTTCATTGCCCTTTTCCGCCGGCTGTGCTATACTTCTGACAGAATCAAAAAACAAAGGAGACATTCACTGTGGATCAGATTCACGAGATTGAATTGGAAGACTGCCCTGTCTGCCGCGGCATCGGCACGCTGGAGGATGAGGCGGGCTGGTGCATCTACGCCGTCTGTCTGGACTGCGGCGCGCAGACGGCCCACGTCGGCTACAACACGCCGGCTGAACGCCTGACGGCAGCCCGGCAGGCCGCCAACCTCTGGAACGTCGGCAAGGTGGTTCACACCGGCACCGGCGATTAACCCGCCGTTGGGCATAAAACTTCATGCACAAGCACTGCACCACGAAAATGCGCAAATTCCGGTGCATGAAGTTTTTATGCATCATTTCCGGTTGCCCCGCAGGGGCGAGGAAATGGCACATTTTTAATTTTGCTATGCTTTTGCATAGCAAAAAGCAGCCGCATATGCGGCTGCTTTTTCTATTCTGTCAGCGGGCTTAACCTTTGACCATCTTGGCGATCTCCTCGGCGAAGTTCTCCTGCTTCTTCTCAATGCCTTCTCCCTTTTCAAAGCGGATGGCATTCACGAAGGTGATCTTGCCGCCCAGCTTCTTGGCGGCGTCCGCGATATACTGCTCCACGGAACCGGTGAACACGTCGCCCCGGACAAACTCCTGCTGCAGCAGGCAGTTCTCGGAATAGAACTTGTTCATCTTGCCCATGACGATCTTCTCGCGCACCTGCTCGGGCTTGCTGGCCATCTTGGGATCGTTTTCCATCTGAACCATCATGATCTTCTTCTCTTCGTCCAGCACGTCCTGAGAAACCTGAGACTTGTCCCAGAAACGGGGATTCAGAGCGGCGATCTGCATGGCAACGTCCTTGCCCACGGCGGTGGCGTCAATATCGCCCTCCACCTTCAGGTTCACCAGCACGCCGATCTTGCCGCCGGCATGGATATAGGGAACGGACACGCCCTCGGTGAAGATGGCGAAGCGGCGCACCTTGATGTTCTCGCCGATGACGAGGACCATTTCCTGCTGCTGCTGCTCAACAGTCAGGTCGGTGCCGTTGTACTTGCAGGCCATCAGGGCCTCCAGGTCGGCGGGCTTGTTGGCGGCCACGGTAGCGGCAACACCCTTGACAAAGTCCACGAACTTCTCATTCTTGCCCACGAAGTCGGTCTCGGCGTTGACCTCGACAACTACGCCCACACCGTCGATGACAGCGGCGTAAGCCATGCCCTCGGCGGCAACACGGCCAGCCTTCTTGGCGGAGGCGGCCAGGCCCTTTTCACGCAGGAACTCAACGGCCTTGTCCATGTCGCCGTCGGAAGCGGTCAAAGCCTTCTTGCAGTCCATCATGCCCACGCCGGTCATTTCGCGCAGGGTCTTTACATCAGCAGCGGTAAAAGCCATAATCTATTTCCTCCAATTATACAGTATCGGAGCCTACGCTCCCGCAAAGTCCAGTTTTATTCGGCAGCAGGAGCCTCAGCGGCCTCTTCCATCTGCTCGCCCTGCTTGCCTTCCAGCATGGCGTTGGCCATGACGGAAGCGATGAGCTTGATGGCGCGGATGGCGTCGTCGTTGCCGGGGATGACGTAATCAATCTCGTCGGGGTCGCAGTTGGTGTCGGCGATAGCCACCACGGGGATGCCCAGCTTGTGCGCCTCGGCAATGGCGTTGCGCTCCTTGCGGGTGTCCACGATGAACAGGGCGCCGGGCAGCTTCTTCATTTCCTTCACGCCGCCGAGATACTTCTCCAGCTTCTCAATCTCGCCCAGGTGCTTCATGACTTCCTTCTTGGGCAGCATATCAAAGGTGCCGTCGGTCTGCATGGCCTTCAGCTGATTCAGGCGGTCCACACGGGTGCGCATGGTCTTGAAGTTGGTCATCATACCGCCCAGCCAGCGGGCGTTGACATAATACTGACCGCAGCGGGTAGCCTCTTCCTTGATGGCCTCCTGAGCCTGCTTCTTGGTGCCCACGAACAGCAGGGACTGGCCGCTCTCGGACAGCTGGCGGACGAAGGCATAGGCCTCCTCCAGCTTCTTCACGGTCTTCTGCAGGTCAACGATATAGATGCCGTTGCGCTCGGTGTAGATATAGGGAGCCATCTTGGGGTTCCAGCGGCGGGTCTGGTGACCGAAATGGACGCCTGCCTCCAGCAGGGACTTCATGGATACGACACTTGCCATAGTTTGTTTTCCTCCAAAAATTTAGTTTGTACCTCTGGCTGTTTCCTCCCCTCTGCTAACCCGTTTTTCAGAAACGGGCACAAACAAAGAGTCCGCAGCCATGCGGAATGCTGAATTATTGTAGCACAGTGTCTATCGGTTTGCAAGGATTTTTTCCGAAAAAATGCGGAAATTTTGCAAAGACGCCATGCATTCAGGCAAAATAGCAAAAGGAAGAGACTACGTACAGAGTCTCTTCCTTTCAGCCGATCGGGATTACTTGGAATAGTAAGCGGAGAGGTTATCCTTATCCACAATGGTAACACCGGTATCCACGGACACAGGCAGGGGATTCAGGCCTTTTTCACGCCAGCCATCCACGGGATTCACCAGATCGTTCTTCACGCAGAACAGGAACTGCATGGACCAGAAGCCCATGTTATAGGCGCCCTGCTTGGCGGTGCAGAAGATTTCACCGTTGTCAATGGCCTCGAACATACCGCCGTCGGTATCAAAGCCGATGACCTTGATGGTGTCGGTCTTGCCTGCTTCGCGAACCGCTGCGGCAGCGCCCAGAGCGCCGTTGGCGTTGGTGACGAAAATGGCATCCAGATTCGGATTGCCCTGAATCAGAGCAGCCGCTACGCTGGCCGCATCCGTCTGCTCACCGTCATAGTTGGATTCGGCAACGACCTTCATGCCGCTGTACTTGGCAATGCCGTTGCGGATACCGGCGGCACGCGCCTCGTGGGTGGGAGAACCGACGGAGAAGCAGATGGCGACTTCGCCCTTCTCGCCCAGAGCCATGGCCGTGGTGTCGGCCAGCATCTCACCGGCGGTTTCATTACCGGTCTGGAGGATGGAGTAGCGGTTGCTGCCGGCGGAGTCGGCGTCGAAGCAGACCACTTCAATGCCCTGTGCAATGGCCTTGTTGATGGTATCTTCCAGAGCGGTTGCATCGCAGCAGGTAATGGCAATGCCGGCAGGATTGGTGGCCATGACCTGCTCAAGGACGGTAATCTGGGCGGCGGCGTCAACGCCGGGAGCGCCGGTATACTGCGTCTGCGCGCCATAGATGGCGGCCGCATCCTCAAAGCCGCGGATTGCGTCATCCCAGAATTCCAGCGTGGAAAGATAGGAGATCATATAGTAAACATCGTTAGCGTCGCCGATGCTGGTAACACCGGCTTCACCGGAGGGAGTACTTCCGCTGTCGGCGGCCTTCCCGCCGCAGCCGGTTGCAAGAGTCAGCAGCATCGCCAAGGTCAGTGCAAGTGTCGCAAATCTCTTCATTCTAATTTCCTCCGTATATTTGTTTTTAACATCTTCAGATGTCGGGGAACTTGGGGAGACTGTGTTTACTTTGCCTTCTTATGGTTGCTGAATACGTCCATTGTTACCGCGATCAGCAGAATCAGACCGCTGACCAGATCCTGACCGTACACCGAAACATGGAGCAGCACCAGGCCGTTATCCACGATGTTCAGCAGGATAATGCCCAGCACGGCACCCAATACGCTGCCGGCGCCGCCGTCCAGACTGGCGCCGCCAATGACTGCCGCAGAAATGGCCGTCATTTCGACACCGTCGCCGGTAGTGGTGGTGGCCGTACCGAACCGGGATACGCACAGGATTCCGCAGATGGCGCTCATGGCGCCGCTGAGGGTATAGACGCCGATCTTCACCTTTTCCACGTTGATGCCGGAGAGTTTTGCGGCCTTCTCATTACTGCCCACATAGTAAACCTTGCGGAACATCTCCGTCTTTTTCATCAGGAGATTGCCAACAATTGCCACCACGATGAAAATGACCACCAAAAACGGGAAGACACCGCCTATGTAGCCCTGTCCGAGGAACATGAACGCCGCTTTATCCTTGGAGATGGCCACGGATTTACCGGAGGAGAGCAGCATGGACGAACCTTTTGCAATGCTCATCATCGCCAGTGTCATAATAAACGGCGTCAGCTTCAGCTTTGCAATGAACAGGCCGTTGATAATGCCCACCAGAATGCCAACCAGCAGGCCTGCCAGCGCCCCCAGCCAGATGTTTCCGTATCCCACGGCAATTTTTGCCGCCACCATGGAGGACAGCCCCATCACGGAGCCGACGGACAGGTCAATGCCGCCCATGGCCAGAATCACCGTCATGGCAATGGCCACAATGCCGTCAGCCGAGAGGCCAACCAGCGTTGTAAGAATGTTGGACTTGGTCAAAAAGTTCGGCGTGAGGATGGACAACACCACGCACATCAGGATAATCACCAGAAAAACGGGCGTCTCCTTTGCGTGCAGAAACCTTTTGATAGATAAATTTTTATTGACAGCTGTTTCGTTTGCCTGCTTCACGTTTCCTTCCTCCTACACCGAAGCTAACCGCATCACGGCTTCTTCTGTCATCTCATCGGCACTCAATTCGCCGGTTACTCTGCCCTCTGCCATGACGACAACCCGATCGCAGATGCCCAAAACCTCAGGCAGATCAGACGAAATGACAATCACGCCTACGCCGTCCTCGCAAAGCTGCCGCAAAATGCGGTAGATCTCAAGACGGACGCCTACGTCAATACCGCGGGTTGGCTCGTCAATAATCAGAACCTTCGGATCCACTGTCAGCCACTTGGCAAACAGCACCTTCTGCTGATTGCCGCCGCTCAGTGCCGAGCAGAGCTGTTCCAGAGAAAAGACCTTGATCTTGATTTTTTCCACATACGCCTGGGCAAGAGAATCCTCCTTGGCCCGGCTGAGGGCAAAGCCGTTTTTAAGCTGATCCAGACAGGTTGCCGCAATATTCTGGCGGATGTTGTAATCCAGGAACAGGCCGTCTTCCTTCCGGTTTTCCGTAATATAGACAATGCCGCGGTCAATGGACTCCCGATAATTGCGGATCTTCAGCGCTTCGCCCTTGAATGTCAGGCTGCCGTCGGTCTTGCGGTCAATGCCGCAGAGGGCACGGGCCATTTCGCTGCGCCCGGCGCCCACCAGACCGGAAAAGCCAAGGATTTCACCGCGCCGCAGCTGGAAGCTGACGTTCTGGAACATATCACCGGAATAGTTTTCGGCCTCAAGGATTACGTCTTCAGAGATTTTCTTTGCTTTTTCCGGATAAATACTTTCCAGTTTTCTGCCCACCATCATGGACACCAGATCATCTGTTGTGATGTTGGTGATGGAATCCGTACCGATATACTGTCCGTCGCGGAATACGGTAACATGGTCGCAGATGTCCATGATTTCAGACAGGCGGTGACTGATGTACAGGATGCTGATTCCCTGGCTTTTCAGGTGGCGGATTGTCTTAAAAAGTTCAGCCGTTTCCACCTCTGTCAAAGAGGAGGTTGGCTCGTCCAGAATCAGAAGCTTGCAGTTCATGGAAAGCGCCTTCACGATTTCAACGATCTGCTGCTCGGCTATGGACAAATCCTGCACTTTTTTTCTGGGGTCGATGGTGCTGTTCATGCTTTTCAGCAGGTCAGCACTCTCGGCCTCCATCTTCTTATAATCAACCATGCCGCCCTTTTTGGGTGCCCGGCCCAGAAAGATATTCTCTGCCACGGAAACATGGGGGCAAAGGTTGATTTCCTGATGAACAATTGCGATTCCGCGTTTTTGCGCATCAATGGTATGTGCAAACTGCACCGTTTCCCCTTCAAAGGTGATGGTGCCATCCGTCTGCGGAAAGACGCCGGCGATGATATTCATCAGCGTAGACTTGCCTGCGCCGTTTTCACCGATGACCGCGTGCACCTGCCCGTATTCCACCACTAACTGCACATGATCCAGCGCTCTGGTTCCGGGAAAGTCCTTAACGATCCCATCAAGCTTTAATAATATCTCTGCCATATTTTTCTCCCGGATTCGACAGCCGACCTGCGGCCTTATTCAAAGGAGATCTGAATCTTCACGTTGGTGCCTTCGGCGTCATCCGCCAGTTCGTCAAAAGCCTTCTGGGTATCCTCAACGCCCACGACCTTGGTAACGGCTTTCTCAACGGGGATCCGTCCCTGTTCCACCAGCGCGATGCTCTGCTCGAAGTCGTAGGTGTTGAAGCACCACAGACCCACGGCATTATAATCACGGTAGGCAAAGTCAAACATGGGCAGCGTTACCTCGCCCACAGGCAGGCCGCTCTGGACGTAAGTGCCGCGCTTGCGCAGGGAGGCAAAGCAGTCCTTCATGGCGCTGTTGTTGCCGGAGCAGTCAATGGCGATATCCACGCCGTACTCCGTGTGCTTCATAATCTCCTGGGGAACGCTGACCTCGGCGGGGTTGAACACCTCGGTGGCACCCCAGTCGGCGCAGCGCTGACGGCGGATCGGCTTCACTTCGCTCATATAGATCTCGGAAGCGCCGGCTGCCTTGGCGCCCAGCAGAGAAAGCACGGCGGTGGGGCCGGCACCGGTAATCAGCACCTTATCGCCGATCTGCATATTGCCGCGGCGGAGGCCGTACAGCGCCAGAGACAGCGGCTCAATGCAGGCGCCCTGCTCAAAGGTGACGTTGTCGGGCAGCTTGCGGAGCTGATATTCCTTGACGTTGACATACTCGCCGAAGCCGCCGTAGGGCCACTGCAGGCCGGTGGCCGCAAACTGTTCGCACAGATGCTCCAGACCCATCCGGCAGTATTTGCACTTGCCGCAGTGCATCAGGGGCATAATGCACACCCGGTCGCCTACATGCCAGCGATTGTGATCCAGTTCGGAGCCAAGTTCTTCGATGACGCCGGAGAACTCATGACCCATAACCAGAGGGCCCATATGGCCGGTAAGGGGGTGGGGACGATCGAACCACAGAGTCTGGACACCGTAAACATACTCGTGCAGGTCAGTGCCGCAGATGCCGCATCTCTTGACCTTAATCAAAGCCTCGTCGGACTTGATCTTGGGCACATCGATTTCTTCAAAGCGGATGTCGCGTTTGCCATAGTACCGTGCAGCTTTCATTATTCCTATCCTCCTACTAAATGGTTGTTCTCTCTTCCTGATGGCCTGTTCTCTTTTTTATGGAAAGTCATTCCGGCTGGGGTTACTGGAAAATCTTTCCTCCGGCAATGGTATAGTCTACCCCGGTAATATACGAGGCCTTATCGCTGGCAAGGAAGCACATCAGTTCCGCAATATCCTCCGGCTCCGCCATGCGACCCAGAGGAATATCCCGCAGGAAGAACTTGCGGAACTCATCCGGCGTCATGCCGGAGATGGCCCCCCGCTGTTCAAAGACTTCCTTCATAATATTGGTATTTACCGGGCCGGGGCAGATGGCGTTGACATTGATGTTGTACTCGGCCAGTTCCAGTGCCATGACTTTCGTCATCATCAGCACTCCGGCCTTCGCCACGCAATATGCGCCGTTCATATCCTCGGGAATCTTTCCGGAAATCGAACCGATGTTTACAATGTGACCATAGCGATGATCCCGCATCACTCTGGCAGCAGCCTGAGAAATGTACAGCGTGCCTTTCAGGTCAATGTTATTGATCCGATCCCAGAGTTCATCCGTCATATCGATCATTTTGCAGGCCACATTGATGCCTGCGCAGTTGGCCACGATGTCAATGGTGCCAAACCTGTCCACAACCGCCTGAACGGCCGTTTCGCAGGATTCCCGCCTGGACACATCGCACTTGATGCCCATGACGCTTCCGCCGTTCTGCTGAATTTCGGCCGCAGTGGCAGCTGCGCCCGCCTCGTTATAGTCCAAAATGGCAATCTTGGCGCCGTAGGAAGCCATCTTCATTGCCACGCACCGGCCAATCCCCTGTGCACCGCCGGTTACCAATGCAATCTTTCCGGTCAGCATCGTCGATCCCTCCATATGTTATTAGATCCCTGATATTGGGCAATATGCTTCCAACATGGCAGCTGGAAGCATATTGCTGTAAAATCAGGTGAATGAATTCTTAGAGAATGGGGCAGGCCAGCAGGGTGTCTCTGGGGAACTTGGAAATGACCAGCGGGCCGTCCTTGGTGATAACCAGTTCGTCCTCGATACGGGCGCCCACATGACCCTCACCGTCATAGGTTTCGATGGCGATGACCATGCCCTCTTTCAGTTCCACCGGATGCTCCAGGGAGAAGCTGCGCTCGATCATGGGACGCTCCCACAGGCACACGCCCAGACCGTGGGCGAAGGCAAGGCCGAAGGACTCGCCCTGATTCTTGAAGCCCCAGTGATGGCAGTCGGGCCATGCGTTGACCACGTCAGCCGTGGTGTTGCCCACGCGGCACTTGTCAATGCCGGCCAGAATCATCTGATAGGCGCTGTCATACACGCGTCTGGCCTGATCGCTGGGCTGGCCGCAGCAGAGCGTGCGGTAATAGCAGGTGTGATAGCCGTTGAACAGGGTGCAGATGTCGGCGAACACCATGTCACCGGGCTGAATCACGCGGTCGGAGGACAGATGGGGATGGGGATGAGCACGGGTGCCGGAGGTCATCTGGATGTTGTGCACCCACTGGGAGCCCTGACGGTGCAGTTCCGCGGCAGCCACAGCCTGCAGTTCATTTTCCCGGGAGCCGGGGTGCAGTTCCTGCGCCATCCGGTAGAAGGCAGCGTCCACGCTGGCGGCTGCCTGCATCATAATCTGAATTTCGTCCTCGTTCTTGATTTCCCGGGCCGCGCACATGATTTCGGTGGCATCGCCGAAGGTGAAGCCCCGCTTGGTCATCTCGGTCAGCAGCTGGCCGTCGATCCGGTCCACGCCGATGGGATCCCGGGGATCCAGATGGTTCTCTTCCAGAACCATCCGCAGGTCCTTCTCAAAGTTGTCCAGGTGTCCGCCGACGCCCCAGCTTGCAGGCAGTGCGCCGAACATGGTGGTGTGCGCCGGATAGGCCCGATCCGCGATCCAGGAGCAGTTGATCCGCTCGTTGGCCACTTCGGAGCCGAAGCCGAAGATATAGGGCTTGCCGCCCCGGGGGACGATGGCATACCGCCCCATGTTGTCCACTTCGGGTGAAGCCACGGCAGTAGAGGTTGCGTAACGCTTGTTTTCAGTGGCAAACAGGATCAGGCAGGAAAAATCCGTCTCAGCCATGAACTTCTGAATCCGGCCTTCCCGATATTCGCGCATCCGGTTGAAATCGATCCGATCCTCATAATCGACCTGCATGGTTCCCTTGGTACCAAAAATCATAATGTTCCTCCTTTGCCGCAAGCTCTGCTCCTGCAGTCTTGGGCTTTTTGCCATACGATTTCTTGTGTTCGCTTGGTATACCAAGAGTATGCTCTTTCCATTCCAAAATGTCAACAGGCAAACTCCCGATTCGACAAAGTTTGTGGATAGAGAAAAATTTCAAAGCCGGTCTTTGGTAAAATCTCATCAAAACTTGGTTTTAATTTCAGTACAGTTTGTGCTGTTTAATCACAAATTTGTTGATAAAGGCACTTTTATATGGTGTGGGTGTGGACAGGATCCTTTCCTTTTCTCACGAAACAGAAAGCGGCATAGATCAGCTGTCCCCAGATCTCTCCTCTCCCCTTCCGAACTCCAGGAAATGCCGGGAGATCCGGTGTATCTTCCCGCCTCCGGCAGCAGCCGGCGGCGCCTCCTCCCTGCGTTGGCAGGTTCTCCGGATATTCCTCCAAAGCACGGCATTTTCTGTTACACCTATACAAACATCCACGCTGTGGTTTTGTGCCCGTTCACAGTTTTCAATTTCCCTGCAAAAAAGTAGTTGCTTTTTCTTTGGATTATGGTACAATCAATTTGGGATACCAAAAAGGATACCAAATGTACATAATGAGGAGCCGATGATTTTGAATTTTTCTATCTCTTCTCCTGCCCCAATTTCGGAACTTCAGGACAAAAGCAAGCACAATTTTGCCTATCAGCAGCTGAAGCAGTGGATTATTCAGGGGGAAATGCCGCCGGACACCATTCTGGTGGAGCGGCAGCTTTGTGAAATACTGCATCTCAGCCGCACTCCCATCCGCAGTGCACTTCAGGAGCTGGCACAGGAGGGCTTTGTCATGAATGCCCCGGGACGGGGCATGATGGTTTCCAGAGTCCAGATTGAGGATGTCATTGAAATTTTCGAAATCCGCCAGTCTCTGGATGTGCTGGCTCTGGAACTGTTCATGAAGAATCCCATTCCCAGTGTGGTGGCCGCCATGGGTGCCACGGTGGATACCATGCGGACGGCGCTGGAGCAGGGCAACGGGCAGGATTTCATTACGGCGGACAGCCTGTTCCACGAACTTTATTCCCGCAACACCGGCAACCGGCGGCTGGAGAAGATCTGGCTGGATCTGTGCGAGCAGGAGCGCCGCATTGTCATGCTTACCATCAACGATCCCACCCGCATGAAGATGGCCTATGACCATCATGTGGAAATCTTTTCGCGCATTGACCGCTGTGATGTGCCGGGGGCGCTGGAACAGCTGCGCCTGCACCTTCACGACGCCATGGAATATCATATCCGCAAAATGTCCCGCCGGTGACCTATGCCCCGGATGCTGCGGCAGGCATTTTCCTTCGCGTCCACGCATTTTCTCCGGATTTGCAGATTCCATGTCTGCCGGACAGCAATGCTTTCGGCGAAAACCAATGGCGTGATCTCGTCGTCGACAGACTCTATGGAACCACTCGCTGAGCGAGTGGTTTTCATTCTGTTGAAAAACGCAGCCATGGGGAGATTTCTCTCTCCATGGCTGCTGCAATATCAACGCTGCTCCGGCCGGAAAGCCTTACTTCGCAAAGGCGGCTACGTCCGCCTTCGCCGCCTGCATGAAAATGTAGGTATCGCAGGCGTAGCCAATGAACTTCACGCCCAGATCCCGCCACTTTTTGCCGCCTTCCACGGTGTCGGCAAAGCAGCCGATTTTCACGCCCTTGGCATTGGCTTTGGCAATGATCTCCTTGATGGCCGCCACCACCTCCGGATGGTCGATTTCGCCCACATGACCCAGAGAGGCGGACAGGTCTGCAAAGACCATTAGGCGAATATTAGCCTCTTCTGCGGCTTTTTTGGATATTTTGTCAAAGCAATACGAAAAAGCGCAGCCTCTCCCCTGTGTTTTCTCTGATTTTCTATTGAAATCCCGGGAAGAATCCATTATAATACTGTTGTTGATTTTCAATATAGGAGGATCATTCCCATGATCAATATTACCAAGGATACCATTATCGGCGATATTCTGGATATTGCCCCTCAGACCGCGCCCATTTTCCTGTCCATCGGGATGCACTGCCTGGGCTGCCCCTCTTCCCGTGGTGAAACCGTGGAGGAAGCCTGCATGGTGCACGGCGTCGATGTGGACAAGCTGCTGGCTCTGGTCAACGAAGAGGCCAACAAGGCACAGTAATTTCATTGCAGAGGGACGCATATGGGATTTCCCATATGCGTCCTGAACCTGTCCGGAAGGGACGGGAACGCCCGTTGACGGGGAGGAAAGGTGTGTGCGGAAAACCCGGGAGGGGTTTTCTGCACGATTTCAATCAAAGCGTTTTTCGGCACGAAAAACGTCCCGCAGGAGCCTGATCCTGCGGGTGCATATGGGGAATCCCATATGCGTCCTGAACCTGTCCGGAAGCGGATCTTTCCGGAAGGGACGCCAATCGGAAAGGAGAGAAACCATGCGGGCGCTGGAACTGCCGCCCCGGCTGCGGCTGATTGCGGACTGGGTGCCGGAGGGCGCCTGTCTGGCGGACGTAGGCACGGATCACGGGTATCTCCCCAACTGGCTCCGGCTTCACGGCAGGATCCGCAGTGCGGTGGCCAGCGACCTGCGGCCCGGCCCGCTGGAGCGGGCAAAGGCCGCCGGAAGGCTGTACGGAACCGACGGCATCGACTACCGCCTGTGCAGCGGCCTGTCAGGCGTCTCCCCTGCTGAGGCGGATACCATTGTGATTGCCGGCATGGGCGGAGAGACGATTCTCTCCATTCTGAAGGCGGCACCGTGGACGGCAGACGGCCGCCACACGCTGCTGCTGCAGCCCCAGACTCATGAAGAGCTGGTGCGCCGGTATCTGGCGGAAAGCGGCTTTGCCATTTCCCGGGAAGCACTGGTGCGGGATCGCGGCACGCTGTACACCGTTATGGAGGCCAGAGCCGGGCGGATGGAACTGTCCCTCAGCCGGATCTGGGGGGGCGCGGAACTGACCCATGACCCCCTGGCCGACCGATACCTGATAGAAAAAATCATCCGCACCCAGACGGCGCTGGCAGGCGCAAAGCGCTCTGCCCGGCCGGCAGATGCGGCCAAAGCGGAGGAACTCCGGGACATTCTCACGGCTTTGCTCCGTGCAAGAGAGGAGTGGCGTCATGCCAACGGTTGAGCAAATTGAACAGGCGCTGTTCCGGCTCGCCCCGAAGGAACTGGCCTTTGGCTGGGACAACGTAGGCCATCTGGAGGGTGACCCCCTTCAGGAGGTGCAGCGGGTTCTGGTGGCGCTGGACGTGACCGAAGCCGTGGTTTCCGAGGCGGAAGCCCTGGGCTGCCAGCTGATTGTGTCCCACCACCCTCTGATGAACGTCCGCTGGCACGAAAAGGAGATGCAGACCCTGCGGTCTGACCGTTATCTCGGGCATCTTCTCAGACGGCTGGTCAAGGCGGACATTTCCGTCATTTCCATGCATACCAATCTGGATATTGCCCCCGGCGGCGTCAACGACGCTCTGGCCGAGGCGCTGAGAATCGAGGACCCTGGGCCTCTGCCGGGGGACGAAAGCCGGCTCTGCCGGGTGGGACGGCTGAAAAACGCCGTAAAGCTGTCTGACTTTGCAGCCGTTGTGTGCAAAGCCCTGAAGGCAAACGGCGTCCGCTACGCCGGGAACCGCCCGGTATCGTATGTGGCCGTAGGCGGCGGCGCCTGCGGGGATTCTATCGATACGGTCATTGACGCCGGGTGCGACACCTTCGTCACCTCGGATCTGACCTATCACCAGTTCCTGGACGCCGTCCCCAAGGGCATCAACCTCATTGACGCGGGGCACTTCCCCACGGAGGATCCTGTCTGTCAGCGGCTGACTGCTTATCTGAAAAGCGAATTTCCCACTCTCAGCGTGTCAAAATCCGCTTCCCATCAGGAAGCCATCCAATATTTTGTTGAAGGAGAATAACTACCATGTCCGGACATTCCAAATGGCATAATATTCAGAAGACCAAGGGCGCTGCTGACGCCAAGCGCTCCGCCGCGTTCACCAAGATTGCAAAAGAGATTATCGTGGCCGTGAAGGAAGGCGGCGGCTCCGGCGACCCCGCCAACAACTCCCGTCTGGCTACCGTCATTGCCAAGGCCAAGGCCGTCAATATGCCCAACGACAACATCAAGCGCACCATTGACAAGGCGCTGGGTGCCGGCAGCA
The DNA here is from genome assembly GCA_934636905.1 of uncultured Dysosmobacter sp. Taxonomy (GTDB): domain Bacteria; phylum Bacillota; class Clostridia; order Oscillospirales; family Oscillospiraceae; genus Oscillibacter. The sequence continues at coordinate 22,190 of CAKUBJ010000009.1, forward strand.
CGGAGAACTTCGAGTCCGTCACCTACGAGGGCTACGGCCCCGGCGGCGTGGCCGTTATCGTGGACGCTCTGACCGACAACCGCCAGCGCACCGCCCCCGAGGTGCGCCACGCTTTCGACAAGTGCAACGGCAATCTGGGCGCTCAGGGCTGCGTGTCCTGGAGTTTCGACAAGAAGGGCGTCATTGTCATTGACAACGAGGAGCAGGAACTGGACGAGGACACCGTCATGATGGACGCGCTGGAGGCCGGCGCCGCCGACTTTGAGGCTGACGGCATGGTGATGGAAGTCCGCTGCGAGCCGGACGATTTCAACACCGTGGTGAAGGTGCTGGAGGACAAGGGCTACACCTTCCTCTCCGCCGATATTGCCATGGTGCCCCAGAACTACATCTCCCTCACCGATGAGGGCGACCTGAAGAATATGCAGAAGCTCATTGATATGCTGGAGGACAACGACGATGTCCAGAACGTCTGGCATAACTGGGAGAATCAGGACTGAGTTACCCCTCCCCTTCCCTGCACGTTTTCAAATGTGAAAAAACCGCAGCGTGCCGAAAACTTTTTTCGGCACGCTGCGATTCTATGTACCGGCATCGGTGCTTTTCCCGGCACAACAGAGAAGCCTCCACCCGCCAAGCGGGTGGAGGCTTCAGCGTGTCGAAAAAGTCTTTTCGCCCCGCTGAGTCAGTTTTCAGAACTTTATAAAGTTCTGAAAACTATAGATTTTAATGGCGCAGGGAAACAGCCGCAGCGCTGCCAGCGGCAGAAAAAGCAAGGCTGTTTCGAGGAAGCGGCACGATTTGCGGCAAAAAACCGCAAATCATAACGCCGCGACGGTGTATCCCTTCTTGGGTTTCCCGCGCACACCCTTCCTTACCGCCGCGGAAAACTCACCACTTTATCGACAGTCTCAAGCCTCCACCCGCCAAGCGGGTGGAGGCTTCTTGTTCTTTTCTGCCGTATCATGCAGATGCGTCCGCAGAACGGATTTTTTCTCAGACGTCCGCCGTTTCCCTTTCCTCCTGCCGGTTCTCTTCACCGGAGGCAGCAGACTCTGCCGTTTCCTTCTGAGACACGGCGTCCTCGGCTTCCGCAGTCTTTCCGCTGCGGGCAGGGAGTTTGCCGGCTGCCGCTTTCAGAGCCTTGCCGGCCTTGGACTCCTTCTTGGGAGCCGGTGTCCGCCAGTGGAGGGTGGTCCTGTTGAACAGCGGTTCACAGACATACAGCACGGCGGGCATGATGAACAGGCAGACGCAGGCGGAAATCAGAGCGCCCCGGGCCAGCATGACGCAGATGTCGCCGATGAGGTCGATGGAGGACACAAAGGACACGCCCAGCGTGGCGCAGAACAGCACCAGTGCGCTGGTGATGATGGAGGAATCCGCCGAATCCGCCGCGATGCGGATGGCGTCCTTCCTGCTCCTGCCGCCCTGCAGTTCCTCCTGGAACCGGGAAGTCATCAGAATGGCGTAGTCCACGGTGGCGCCCAGCTGTACGCAGCTGATGATGGTGGGGGCAATGAAGGCCGTAGACGCGCCGGAGAAGTAGGAGTAGCCCTGATTCAGGAAGATGGCCAGTTCAATGGTGGCCACCAGCACCGCCGGGACGGCGATGGACTTGAAGGACCAGGCCACAATCAGGAAGATGCAGGCGATGGACAGGTAATTGGCCACCACGAAGTCCACGGCGGTGGTGTCAATCAAATCCCGGTACATGGCGCCCTCGCCGGTAATCATGGCGTTTTCATCGTACTGCTTCAAAATGGCGTTCATTTCGTCCAGCTGGTTGGACACCGCGTCGGTGGCCGGCGAGTAGCTGGAGTTCACCATCATCAGCTGATAGCCCCCCTGCTTGAGCATATCCTTCACCGAATCCGGAATAAAGAAGTCAGGGATGCCGGTGCCCAGCATCTTGTGATAGGACACCACGGAGGTTACGCCCTTGACCTCCTCCATGCGGTTCTCGATGTCGCTCATCTCCGCAGGGGTCAGGTCGTCCCGCAGGACGATGAAGTGGGAGGTGGCCATGTCGAAGTCGTTTTTCAGCTTCTCGTTGGACACGATGGAGGGCAGATCCCGGGGCAGGGACTCATCCAGCTTGTAGTAGATCCCGGCGTGGGACTGGGCATAATAGGCAGGGATAAACAGCAGGATGAAGATGACCATGATGGCCTTGTTGTGCCGCAGGATGAAGTTGTTGACGCCGTCAAAGCTGGGCATCAGGCTCTTGTGCTTATGTTTGGTAATCTGCTTGTCGAAAATCAGCACCAGAGACGGCAGCACCAGAATCACGGTGGCCACGCCCAGCACCACGCCCTTGGCCATGACGATGCCGATGTCCCGTCCCAGCGTCAGCCGCATGACGCACAGTGCCAGGAAGCCGGCCACCGTGGTGAGGCTGGAGGAGGACAGGGAGCGGAAGGCGGCCACAACGGCCTGCGCCATGGCGTCCCGCTCATCCTCGTAGTTGGGGCGCTCCTCCTCGTACCGGTGATAGAGGAAAATGGAATAGTCCATGGTGACGCCCAGCTGCAAAACAGCGGCGATGGCCTTGGTGATGTACGAAATCTCCCCAAGGAAGACGTTGGTACCCATGTTGTAAATGACGGCAAGGCCGATGCTGGCCAGGAAGATAAAGGGCAGCACGGTGGATTCCAGCGTCAGCATCATGGCGCACAGCGCCAGAATCACCGCCAGCCCCACAAACATGGGCAGTTCGCTGTCCATCAGATCCCGGGTGTCTTTAATGACCACGGAGAAGCCTGCCAGAAAGCACTTTTCGTTGCAGACCTTCCGCACCTGCTCAATGGCCTCCATGGTTTCATCGGAGGCGCCGGCATGGTCGTACTGGATAATCATCATGGTGGCGTCCCCGGAGAAGAAGATGTCCCGGAAATTGGCGGGGATCATGTCCGTGGGGATCTGGATGCCCATGAGGTTGCTGATCCAGATGGCGTTGGAAACGCCGGGGATTTCCTTGATGGAATTGATGAGGCTGTTGGTATAGCCCGCAGGCATATTCTCCACCACCAGCATACTGGTAGCGGCCATTTTGAAGGGTTCTTCCAGCAGCCGCTCCCCCTGGGAGGATTCCAGATCCTCCGGCAGGTAGGAGAGAATATCATAGTTGATGCGGGTGGCCGCGTAGCCGATGATGGAGGGAATCAGCATCAGCAGCGCGATCATCGCCACCAGCTTCGGCTTCCGGGTCAGTCCCTTTGCGATTTTTTCCAGCATGGCCTATCAGTCCTTTCCGCCGAACAGGCCGGTGACGGCCGCCCAGAGATCCCGGAACATCTGGGCAATCCGATCCCACAGGGTGGTCTTTGCTTCCGCAGCGGCTTCCTCTTCCCCGTCGGATTCCTCCGGCACGGTGATTTCCTGGGTGCGGATCAGCACCTGAATGCTCTCCGGTGCGGGGTTCCGGCTGTCGGTCAGGGACACGGCGTCGGCATTGGCGTCCATCAGCAGGAGGTTATTGGTATCGCCGGTGTATTCGTTCCAGGTGTCCTCAATGATTTCGCAGATGCTGGACTTGGCGTCCTTGATGTCGCCGGCGGTGCTCATGGTTTTGGCGGTGCTCCGCAGAACGGCAGCCAGCCCTTCCAGCGTCTTTCTGGTGCCGTCATCCAGCGTGGAGCCGGTGGACTTCATGAGGTTTTCGGTGTCCGTCACCAGAGACTGGGTGTCCCGGATGGTCTTGACGGCGCTGTTGCTGAGGCTGGTGACGGTCTTGAGGCTCTCCTGCAGGGTCGGCTCATAGTCATTCAGGGTGTCCTGCAGATCCTGGGTGTCGTCCAGAATGTCCCGCAGGTCGGAGGATGCCTCCCGAAGAGCCGCAGAGAGATCCTCCGCGTCGTCCAGCATACCGGCGAGATTTTCAATGCGCCCGCACAGGGTGCTCAAATCGTTGACCACCTGCGTGGTGGGGTTCTTCAGCTTGGTCATGATGTCCGACACGGACTTCTGCAGGTTGGCGATCTCCTCCATGGCGCTGTCCAGACCGCCGGAAATCAGATCCACCACGGCGCCGCCTACGCTTTCGCTCTCATCGGATGCCGCCTGCTCCGCGTCACCGCCCTCGGCAGGCTCTTCCGTGGGTTCCTCTTCCGCAGGAGCGTTGGTTTCTCCTTCATTCCCGTCCGGTTCGGGATCATTGTGCAGCAGTGAGCCGGACAGCGTGCCGCCGTCATCGGGGGTGCTGCCCCCCTCCACCTTGCCGGTGGCGTACACCAGCCACAGGTCATTCATCTGCTTGGCGGTGGCGGCATCCTGCCCCAGCACCTGCTGGCAGAACTGCTGGAAGGTCATTGCGGCCTTGGCCTGAAAACCGGTTTCCAGCTTCGTGGCGCCGGCGGCTTCCAGACCCGCCTCAATCTGCCGAATGCCGCCTTCCAGCTGCGCAATTGCGGCATCGCATTCTGCAATCCCTGCCTGAACCGTCTGTGCCGTATCGGATTCCAGATCGGGATCCTGCTTCTTGATCTCTTCCAGCTGAGCCGCCAGCTCCTGGCGCTGTGTCTGCGTACTGTCCAGCTTCTGCTTCAGCCCGGCCAGCTGCGTCTGGGTTTCCGCCAGCTTCTTGGCAGTGGCGGCGGCCTCCGCGCTGGAAGAGCCATTCAGTTCCAGCAGGGTCTGGTAAAAACTCTCCCGGTCGGTTGCCACATAGGCGCTGTGGGCCTTCTTCACCTTGGCCACCGTGATGGAGCCGATGTTCTGGTTGTCGTCAATGTTCTTGTCAATTTCGTCGGTGACGTCCTTCGCCGTGCCGCCCAGAGCGTCCTGAAGGGTTTTCAGGCTCTTCCGCAGATCCCCCAGACTGCTGAGCACCTTGTGGACATCGCCGGTGCCGTCTTCCAGATCCTCCAGCACCTCTTCCATGTCCTTAAGGTCGTCTTTCAGGTCATCCACGGTTTTGCTCATGCTGTTGAGGGTGGCCTTGGAACTGGTGATGGTCTTGCTCAGCGCCGCGATATGATCCTCCACCGGCTCCAGCACATCCGCCAGATTGGAAAGGTCAGCCCGCAGGGCGTCGGTTCCGCTGTAAATCACGCCCTTGCCGTTGGAGAAGATGCCCCGGGCCTGATTCAGCTGATCCAGCCCGTTGGCGGAGGCGTTGAGGCTGCCGGTCATGGCCGCCATGGCGTCCAGCATGGTGTCCATGCTGCCGGAGAGTTTGTTGTAGTCATCCTCCAGATCGTCCTTCCGCTTGGAAAGCTCGGCAATTTCCTCCAGCTGGCTCAGGGTGGCCGGCACCATCAGGAAGGTCATGCCGCCGAAGGAGAAATCATCGCTGCCCACCCGGATGGTGTAATGGCACTCCTCGCCGGGCAGTCCGATGAACAGCACCGCCCGCAGGTTGCCCACCAGCTGCACCTGAGCGCCGGGGGCTTCCAGAGAGAGGATGTCGTCCTGATTGAAGATGGCCATGGCCTCCAGCGTGTAGTTGTTCCGGGCGTACTCGGAAGCACTTTCGTTGGGCACGGCGTCCAGATTGATCTCCACCACGCCGGTCTTCCCTGCCAGATCCTCCGCCTTGGTGGGCACGCCGTTGAGGGTGTAGCTGACGGACAGCGTCCAGGGCAGCTGCTCAAAGGGCTTTGCCGTCTTGCCCTCAAAATAGAAGGTGGAGGGCAGATCCTGCTCGTCCAGGCGGAACTCGGTTTTTCCCCCCGACACGGTGGGAGCGGTGCCGTCGGTGAGGTTGATGACCTCGTCATAGTCGCCGTAATCCGTCAGAGTGGAGGCGCCGTTGGTGCGGTAGCTCTTGACCACACTGCCGTCGGTGAGGTTTCCGTAGTAATCGGTCATGGCATAGTAGGCCTCGTCATAGGTGGGCGTAACCCCGTCCCCCACGGCGGATGCCGGGATGGAGCCCAGCACCATCAGGGCGGACAATGCGCAGCTTCCTGCCCGCAGAAGCTGCCGTTTTACGGTTTTCACTGGATTCTGCATCTTGACTTACATCCTTTATCTTATAAATTTCGGAATCACTGATTAAAACTGTGTCGGGAACTTCAGATCCGTCCGCTCCCAAGGCATCCCCCGGGCGTTCTGCCCGAAGTGCCCGTAGCAGGCCAGCGGCTGATAGATGGGCCGCGTCAGCCCAAAGCGGCGGATTACCACGCCGGGGCGCATATCCACGTTTTCCTCCAGCCACCCGGCCAGCACTTCATCCCGGACGCGGCCGGTGCCGAAGGTGTCCACCGCCACGCTGACGGGATCCGCCAGACCGATGGCGTAGGCCAGCTGCACCTCGCAGCGGTCAGCCAGACCGGACGCCACAATGTTTTTGGCCAGATACCGCGCCAGATAGGCGCCGGTGCGATCCACCTTGGTGGGATCCTTGCCGGAGAAAGCGCCGCCGCCGTGGCGGGCGGCGCTGCCGTAGGTATCCGCCATCAGCTTCCGGCCTGTCAGGCCGCTGTCGGCGGCGGGGCCACCCAGAACAAAGCGCCCGGTGGGGTTGATATACAGCAGCGTGTCGTCGTCCGTCAGTTCTCCGGGCAACGACGGCAGGATTACCTCCTGCCGCAGGGCGTCACGCAGTTCGTCAATGGAAATTTCCGGGTCATGCTGGGCGGAGAGCACCACGGTGGTGATCCGCACCGGCACGCCGTCCCGATAGACTGCGCTGACCTGCGCCTTGCCGTCCGGCCGGAGCCAGGGCAGGGTGCCTTCCCGCCGCAGAGCCTCCAGCCGCCTGACCAGCCGGTTAGCCAGGGTGATGGGCAGCGGCATCAGATCCGCCGTTTCCCGGCAGGCATAGCCGCACATCATGCCCTGATCCCCTGCGCCGGTGTCCTCTTCCTCCCGGTGGCTGACGCCCCGGGCGATGTCCGGGGACTGGGGATGGATGTGCACCTGAATCCGGCAGTGCTCCGCGTCGAAGCCCAGTTCCGGCCGGTCATAGCCGATCTCCCGGATAACCTCCCGGGCCACGGCTTCGTAGTCCGGCTCCTTCCGGGCGCTGACCTCGCCGAAGAGGCACAGCCCGTTTTCCCAGACCGCCGCCTCGCAGGCCGTCCGCGCTGCCGGATCCTCCTCCAGCGCGGCATCCAGCACCGCATCGGCAATCTGGTCGCAGATTTTGTCCGGATGCCCCCGGGTCACGGCCTCCGATGTCAGAATGTGTTCCATTGCCCACTCCCCTGCTTCCTGCGGTTCCCTGACGGATCCGCTCTTTTCTTACTCAGCGGGGAAAGTCTATCACCTCCATTCCAAAATGAAAACAGACAAATTCCGCCTCTGTGCCTAAAATTTATGCACAAACGGCGTCGTATCTGATAGGCATTTTCCCGCATCTGCCCAAATTGGAACCTGACGGAAAATTGACACTTGAAGAAAGACCCTGTTCTCGTGTATAATAGGTGTGGATTATTGGAAAAGTATCGGAGGAGGATCATGGCTCAACACACCAAAAACGCCATTCGTCTGGCGTTCATCCAGCTGCTGAACGAGCAGCCTCTGGACAAGATTTCCATCAAGGACATTGCGGAAAAGAGCGCAGTGAACCGCAATACCTTTTATTATTATTACGCCGACATCTATGCGCTGGTGGAGGATATCCTCCAGCTGGAGGCGGAGGACTTCCAGTCCAAAATGCGCCGGTACAACAGCTGGCAGGATGCCTTCCGGGACGCCACGGACTTTGCCGCGAAGAACAAGCGGGCGGTCTATCACCTTTATAATTCCGGCAATCAGGAAACCCTCCGCCGCTATTATCACAAGGTGACGCTGACCGCCATGACCTCCTACGTCCGGGATCAGGCGGAAGGGCTGGATGCCGACGAGGAGGACATCCGGGTGCTGGCGGAGTTCTATTCCGCCGCCCTGTCCGGTCTTACCGTCTGGTGGCTGCAAAGCGGCATGAAGTACGATGCCGAGGAATACATAGACCGTCTGGGCGTCCTGCTGGACGGCAACATCCGCCACGCGCTGGAGCACAGCTGCAAAGCGGACGCTTCCCCCGCGCCATAATGCCTGCATCCCCATCCGGGAACACTGGATGGGGATTCGTTTTTCTCTGTTCAGGCCGGAACACCCCTCCCCTCCCAGCCGACGGGGATCAGGGATTGACAAGCCCCGGAAAAAAGGGTAAAAATAAAGAAAAACGTTATTCTGTGAAAAATACATCGCATCGCGGAAAGGAGTCTTTATGCGGCGTCTTCTTTTTCGTCTGCTTCAGGAAATGGAACAGCATCACGACACGGTTCTGGTCTGCATTGTGGAGGAAAGCGGCTCCGCCCCCCGGGGCACCGGCGCCTGGATGCTGGTAAATGGCACCGGTCGGGTGGCAGGCACCATCGGCGGCGGCCGTCTGGAACTGCGCTCCATAGAAACGGCCATGGTGCTGCTGGAGAAATGCCGCTCCCTGCTGAAGCACTTTGCTCTGAACCTCACCGATGGGCCGGACAGTCTGGGGATGGCCTGCGGCGGGGACGTCACCGTCCTCTTCCAGCGGATTCCCTGGGATTCCGGGGAATGGCGGCAGCTGGCTGCCGATGCTGCGAAGGCGCTGCGGGAAAACCGCCCCGGCTGGCTGGTGCTGGACACCTGCGGCGGCTTCCCCGCCCTGCTGGAGAGGGAAACCGCGGCGGAAGAGGCCGCTTCCCTCCCCAAAGGGGCTGCTCTGCGGGACGGCCGCTTTTACCTCCCCCTGCCGGTGGAGGAGCGGGTGGTGATTTTCGGCGCCGGACATATTGCCCGGGCGCTGGTGCCCCTGCTGGGCACCGTGGGCTTCCGCACCGTGGTGTTTGACGACCGGCCGGAATACGCGGATCCGGCGGCCTTTCCGGCGGCGGAAGCCGTCATCTGCGGCGATTTCCGGAACATTCAGGCCTCCCTGCCCATCACGCCGGAGGACTATGTGGTGATTATGACCAGCGGCCATCTCCACGATCTGGAAGCGGAGATTCAGATTCTGCGGCTGGAAACGGCCTACGTCGGCGTCATCGGCTCCCGCTCCAAAATCGCCTTCGTCAGTCAGAAGCTGCGGGAGGCCGGGATTCCGGAGCCGGCCATTGCCGCCGTCCACACCCCCATCGGCACCCCCATCCGCGCCGTCACGCCGGAGGAGATTGCCGTCAGTATTGCCGGAGAACTGATCTGCTGCCGGGCGCTCCGCCGGGCAGCGGTCGGAAACACAGAAAAGGAGTGATTTCATGCCGGTTCTCATCCGAGGTGCCGGGGACATTGCCACCGGCATTGCCCTGCGGCTCCACCGGGCAGGCTACCGCCTGATTCTGACGGATCTCCCCCGCCCCACCTCCATCCGCCGCACGGTGTGTTTTTCCGAAGCCGTCTGGCATGGCCGCTGCACCGTAGAGGGGGTGGAGGCCGTACTGGCCGCCGATGCGGCGGAGGCGCTGGCGCTGGCACAGGCTGGGCACATCGCCGTCCTGACGGATCCGGAGGGAACGGCAGTCCGCCAACTGTCCCCCTGCGCCGTGGTGGATGCCATTCTGGCCAAGCGGAATCTGGGCACCGCCCTCACCGACGCACCCACGGTCATTGCCGTGGGCCCCGGCTTCACTGCCGGGGTGGACTGCCGCGCCGCCGTGGAAACCATGCGGGGGCACACCCTTGGGCGGGTGCTCTATACCGGCAGTCCCCTGCCCAACACCGGCGTCCCCGGTGTGATCGGCGGGCAGAGCACCCTGCGGATTCTCCGTGCCCCGGCAGCAGGGATTTTCCGCCCGGAAATGGAAATCGGGCAGATGGTTCACGCCGGGGAGGTAGCCGCCACTGTAAACGGCGTCCCCATGGTCTGCGCCATTGACGGCTGCCTGCGGGGGCTGCTTCACGGCGGCCTCACCGTGTTCCCCGGCATGAAGTGCGGGGACGTGGATCCCCGGGGCACCCCCGCCAACTGCCTCACCGCCTCCGACAAGGCGCTGGCGGTGGGGGGCGGCGTGCTGGAAGCCCTGCTGCATTTCGGCTGCCTGCCGGAGGGCGGCGCCTGAGCCGGCTTTCTGCCGTTTCGCACCGGTGCCGTGCGCCGCCGCAGTATTCCGGTGTCTTTCTGCGGAATACACCATTTATTCTTTTGTTTTTGACGGATTATTTTCATAATTTTTAACAAGGCGTTAATAAATCGTAAATTTTCATATTATATTCACAAACCAAATTGTTTGTTTTTGTTGAATTTTATCCTTGAACTTCTGTGAATATATGTTAATATTTTGATAGGATATTGAGGGATTAAACGTTTTTCCTCTATATTCGCAGGTAAAATTTGTTGATTTGTGTATAGGAAAGGAGAACAACAAATGGTTAGCTTTCTGATCTGTCTGGCATTGCTGATCTGCGGCTACTTCGTTTACGGCTCCGTGGTGGAACGCACCTTCGGGCCTGACGACCGCGAAACCCCTGCCGTGAAGATCAACGACGGCGTGGACTACATGGTGCTCCCCCAGTGGAAGCTGTTCATGATCCAGCTGTTGAACATCGCCGGCCTCGGCCCTATCTTTGGCGCTCTGAGCGGCGCTCTGTGGGGGCCTGTGGTGTTCCTGTGGATTACCTTCGGCACGATTTTCGCCGGCGCTGTCCATGATTATTTCTCCGGCATGCTCAGTGAGCGCAACAACGGCGCTTCCATCTCTGAGATTTCCGGCATCTATCTGGGCGGCACCATGAAGAACGTCATGCGTGTCTTCAGCGTGGTACTGCTGGTGATGGTGGGCACCGTGTTCGCCGTGGGTCCTGCCGGCCTGATTCAGCTGCTGTTTACCAATGGCAACAGCACCGGGATCCTCACCAGCAAGCTGTTCTGGCTGGTTCTGATCCTGATCTACTACTTCATTGCAACCTTCCTGTCCATCGATAAGATTATCGGCAAGATTTACCCCGTGTTCGGCGTCTGCCTGATTATCATGGCCGTGGGCGTGGCGCTTGGTATTTTCACCAAGGGCTATACCATCCCCGAGATCTGGAATAACTTCACCAATATGCATCCCCAGGGCACGCCTATCTGGAGCTTCATGTTCATCACCGTGGCCTGCGGCGCCATTTCCGGCTTCCATGCCACTCAGAGCCCCCTGATGGCCCGCTGCATGAAGAGTGAGAAGCAGGGTCACTTCGTGTTCTACGGCGCCATGGTTTCCGAAGGCATCATCGCCCTGGTCTGGGCTGCTGCCGGCTGCGCCCTCTACACCGGTGAAGAACTGCTGGCTCTGGGCGGCGGCGGCTCCACTGCCGTGTATGACGTCTGCTCCAAGACCATGGGCGGCATCGGCATTGCGCTGGCCATGCTGGGCGTCATTGCCTGCCCCATCACCTCCGGCGATACGGCTTTCCGTTCTGCCCGTCTGGTGCTGGCCGACTGGTTCCACATGGATCAGAAGTCCTGGAAGAACCGTCTGATCCTCTGCGTCCCCGTGCTGGGTGTCGGCGCCATTCTGGGCATCGGCAACGCGCTGGGCAAGATCGACTACACCATTATCTGGCGTTACTTCAGCTGGACCAACCAGACTCTGGCCATGATCGTGCTGTGGGCCGCCTCCATGTACCTCTTCTATGAGAAGAAGAACTACTGGATCACCGCCGTCCCCGCCACCTTCATGAGCGCTGTGTCCATCACCTACTTCATGCTGGGCAACGAGTGCCTGGGTCAGTTCCTCAACAGCAAGACCGCCGACGGCGCCACCGTGTACAACACCGCGCTGGCTTATCCCGTGGGCATCCTTGCCGCTGTTCTGTTCCTCGGCATCTTCCTCTACAGCATCAAGAAGCGCGACGTCAAGCCTCAGTACGAAACGCTGGGCAAGTAAACTCAACACATACGAAAGCGGCGGAAATCAGATTTTCCGCCGCTTTCGGCAATCCGGCATCAAAGCGCTGCCCCTTTCGGAACCGGAAGGTTCCCGCGCTCTGCCCTGAATTTGGAATGGAGGTACCCGTCATGTTATTTCAACCTGTCTGCCTCGGCAGCACCCGGCTTCCGACAGAAACCCTGACTGCCGACAAAAAGGCCTGTAAGCACTACGGCCCCTGCGGCGTCGGCGCACAGGCGCTCTATCTTGGCAGCTGGCTGATTGACCGCCGGTTCTATGTGGCATACCGGGATGTGCGCCGGGTGTTCAAGCGGGTGGCCATGAGCAAGGGCGGCTTCACCGGCAGCGGTGTTTTCGGCTCCATCCCCTATCTGGTGGTGGAATACGGAGACGGCACCCAGAAGCAGTGCACCTTCAAACGGGAAGAGGATGTGGATGCCCTTCTCTCTCAGGTTTCCGCAGCCCATCCCGAAATCCCGGTGCACAGCGCAAAGGCGGAGCAGCGTCTGGCGCAGAAGGCCGCCCAGGAGGGTGCCCGCTATCTGGAGCAGCTTTCCCCGGAGGCCCAGGCCGCCCGGGAACGGCTGGAAAAGGCAAAGGCCTTTCTGGCAGGCTATCCGGAACTGACAAAGCGCCTCTCCGATGCCGCGAAAGCCAAACGGGTCAATGAGCGCACCAATCCGGCCCACAAATGGGTGGCGCTGGCTATTGCGCTGGGCGGTCTGATTGCGGCTGCCTACGGCATCATTGCATGGCGGCGGCACGAGGACTTTGGTATCTATTTCACTCTGCTGGGACTGGCGGTGGTGTTCCTCTTCTCCGGCACGCAGGTGATTCCCACCATGAAAAACAACAAAAAAGCCGTCACCGCCGCTTGGGAAAATGCCCAGCAAGCCATTGCCGGCGTGCTGCCGGAGAACTTCCCCCTCCCTGCCCGGTATGCCCATCCCGTGGTTCTGGAGCGCATGATTCGCGTTCTGCGGGAAGGGCGCGCCCGGAGTGAGGCAGAGGCGCTGGAAGTGGTCAAGGCAGACCTGAAGGCGCTGAATGCGGATGTTCAGGTGTCTCAGGAGGAATACGACGAAGTAGTGGCGGTGAAGCCCCTGTTCCTGCTGAGCGATTATCAGTGATACCCCTAAAAACAAGTGCAAAAAGAAGCTTCCGGCTGTTGCCGGAAGCTTCTTTTTATCCGCCGGCATCTCTTTCGGGGCAGACAGGGACAAACGATGCCCCCCTGCGGCGGGCAGCCGCAGAGGGGCGCGGGGTTCTTATTACTGAGGCTTCACAATCAGGTTAATCAGCCGGTTTTTCACCAGAATGGTCTTGACAATCTGCATCCCTTCGGTGGCCTTCTGCACCTTTTCCACGGTCAGCGCGGCGACCTTGACGGCTTCCTCCTCGCTGTCCACCGGCATGGTGACGGTACCCTTCATCTTGCCGTTGACCTGAATGGCCATCTCCACGGAGGAAGCCACGGTCTTGCTGGCGTCGTAGACCGGCCACTCCGCCTGGCAGCACATCTTCCCGGTCTGGGCGGCGAAGCCCAGCTGCTCCCACAGCTCCTCGGTGATGTGGGGGGCAAAGGGATTCAGCAGCCGCAGGAGGATTCCCATATCCCCCTTGGTGACGCCGTTGGCGGTCATTTCATTGACAGCGGTCATCATGGCGGCAATGGCGGTGTTCATCTTCAGGGTGTCAATGTCGTCCGTGACCTTCTTGATGGTCTTGTGGAGGATGGCCTCGTTGGCGGGGGTCAATTCCATGCTGTCCGCCGCAGATTCCGCCAGATTCCATACCTTGTCCAGGAAGCGCTTGGAGCCTTTCACCGCGTCGGTAGACCAGGTGGCCGCCTGCTCGAAATCGCCTACGAACATGATATACAGACGCATGGTGTCTGCGCCGTACTGGGCCACGATGTCGTTGGGGTTCACCACGTTGCCCCGGGACTTGGACATCTTCTCGCCGCCCTCACCCAGAATCATGCCGTGGCTGGTGCGCTTGGCATACGGCTCCCTGGTGGGCACGGCGCCGATGTCATAGAGGAACTTGTGCCAGAACCGGGAGTACAGCAGGTGCAGGGTGGTGTGCTCCATGCCGCCGTTGTACCAGTCCACCGGGGACCAGTATTCCAGCGCCTCCCGGCTGGCCAGCGCCTTGTCGTTGTGGGGATCCATATACCGCAGGAAGTACCAGCAGGAGCCGGCCCACTGGGGCATGGTGTCCGTTTCCCGCTGGGCGGGGCCGCCGCACTGGGGACAGGTGGTGTTCACCCAGTCGGTCATCTTGGAAAGGGGCGACTCGCCGTCGTCGGTGAGTTCGTAACTCTCCACCTCCGGCAGCAGCAGAGGCAGCTGCTCCTCCGGCAGGGGCACCCAGCCGCACTTTTCGCACTTCACCAGCGGGATGGGTTCGCCCCAGTACCGCTGGCGGCTGAACACCCAGTCCCGCAGCTTGAAGTTGGTCTTGGGACGGCCGATGCCGTGCTCCGTGACCCACTTCTTCATAGCGGGGATGGCTTCCTTCACCGTCAGGCCGTTGAGGAAGTCGGAGTTTACCATGATGCCGGTGTCGTCCTTCAGGGCAAAGGCGGCCTTGGTGACGTCGCCGCCCTTCACCACCTCCACAATGGGCAGGCCGAAAGCGGTGGCAAAGTCCCAGTCACGCTGGTCGTGGCCGGGGACGCCCATGACGATGCCGGTGCCGTAGCCCATCAGCACATAGTCGGAGACAAAGATGGGAATCTCCTTCCCGGTAACGGGATGGACGGCGGCAATGCCCTCCAGCCGGACACCGGTCTTTTCCTTGTTCAGTTCGCCCCGCTCGAAGTCGCTCTTCCGGGCGGCCTCCTGCCGGTAGGCCTCCACGGCGTCCCAGTTGGTCAGCTGCTCCTTCCACTGGGCAAGATAGGGGTGTTCGGGAGAGATGACCATGTAGGTCACGCCGAAGAGGGTGTCGCACCGGGTGGTGTACACCGTCAGCTTGTCGCCGTTGGTGGCGGTGAAGTCCACCTCGGTGCCCTCGCTGCGGCCAATCCAGTTGCGCTGCTGGATTTTCACCCGCTCGATATAGTCCACATCGTCCAAATCGTCAATGAGGCGGTCGGCGTACTTGGTGATGGCCAGCATCCACTGGGACTTCTCCTTGCGGATAACCTCACTGCCGCAGCGCTCGCAGACGCCCTCCACCACTTCCTCATTGGCCAGCACGCACTTGCAGCTGGTGCACCAGTTCACCGGCATGGAAGCCTTGTAGGCAAGGCCGTGCTTGAACAGCTGGAGGAAAATCCACTGGGTCCACTTGTAGTAGCCGGGGTCGGTGGTGTCCACCACCCGGTCCCAGTCAAAGGAGTAGCCCAGCATATGCAGCTGCTTGGTGAAGTTGGCGATATTCTGCTTGGTGACAATGGCGGGATGGATGTGGTTCTTGATGGCGTAGTTCTCCGTGGGCAGGCCGAAGGCGTCAAAGCCGATGGGGAACAGCACGTTATAGCCCTGCATCCGCTTCTTGCGGCAGATGATGTCCATGGCGGTGAAGGGGCGGGCATGACCCACATGGAGGCCCTGCCCGGAGGGATAGGGGAACTCGATGAGGCCGTAGAACTTCTTCCGGGTCTTGTCCCCGGTGACGGCGGTGAAGGGCTTCTCCTCCAGCCACTTCGCCTGCCATTTCTTCTCAATGGCGGTAAAATCGTACTTCATGGTTGACTCCTTTATATGTTAGTTTCCGCTTGCAAAAATAAAACCCCTGACCGTATTAACGGTCAGGGGCGTTGAAAACGCGGTACCACCCTGCTTCCGCCGGTTTCCCGGCGCTCGGTGCGGCGGATAACGGTGCCGGCCGGTTCCCCCTACTTCAGGTTCGGAGGAAACGCTCCGGGGCCAGTCCTCCCGTGCTCCCCCGCCGGCTTACACCAGCCGCCGGCTCTCTTCAGGCGGGCATCACGGGCTTTCTCCCCATCTCTGCGTCTAACAGCGTTCATTTTAAGCGGGTTTTTCCCCTTTGTCAAGGGCTTTCCCCCACATCTCAGCTTTTTTCGGCGTCGGGCGCGCTTTTTTCCACGGATTGCAGCAGTTCCTCGGCGGAGACGCCGAAGAGTTTCGCCAGTGCCAGCAGGTTGGAGGTGCTGGGGTCGGCGGTGCCGGTTTCCCACTTGCTGACGGCCTGACGGCTGACGCCCAGGGACTCCGCCACGAACTCCTGAGTCATTTTGCAGCGAACCCGGTGCTCCTTCAGAACCTCCCCCAGCGTGCGGCGGGCTTCCGCCTTTTCCCTCCGGACTTCTCCGGAGCGGTTGTACTTCCGCAGGGCCTTGATTCCCTGCAGGGCGGCATAAATCACCAGTGCGAGAATGCCCAGCCGCACCAGCGTAACCGCAATGAATAGAATCAGCGATATTGACATAGTCTGCGTCCTCCTTTGTTTTCCGGCACGGCACATCAGCACCGTGGCTCCGATGCCGTCATTCTACCGGACAAAGGCAGGTGCGGCCACCAACTATCCCGCAATTCTGGGTTGCGCCGCCGGTTTTCCCGGGAAATTCCCGGCTTTTCCGCAGCCTTGCAGGCTCAGTCCGCCGTCAGGACACCGCTGAGATCCAGCGGCTTTCCGTCCGCCCACAGGCGTTCCAGATCGTAGAACGCCCGGGCCTCCGCGCTGAACACATGGACGCAGATGCAGCCGTAGTCCAGCAGCACCCAGGTGCCGTCCCGGTAGCCCTCCCGGCGGAGGGGCTTCTCCCCTGCCTGCTCCTCCAGCAGCTTCTCCACGGATGCGCACAGGGCGTTGATCTGGGTGTTGGAGCTGCCGGTGGCAATGACAAAATAGTCCGCCAGCGTGGTGATGTCGGTGATCTCAATGGCGGAAATCTCCTTGCCTTTCTTCTCGTCCAGTGCCTTTGCGGCCAGAATGGCCAGTTCCTTCGGTGTCGTCATGATTCAAAATTCCTTTCTTATCTCTCAGGCTTCCGGCGGCAGCGGCTCCCCGGTGACGGGGTCTGTAATCTGCGTGCCGGAATCCCCGGGTTCGGTGGGCACCACAATGATCCCGGGATCCTCACTCTGCCCCGGTTCTTCCGTGCTGCCGGAGCCGGTTTCACTGCTGCCTGTGCCGGGGGTTTCCGTTCCGGTGCCCGGGTTCTCCGTTCCCGGCTGCTGCGGTGCGGAGGGAGCCGTCATGTCCGTGCCGGTTTCTGTTTCGCCGGGGGCTATGATCTCGCCGGTGTCCGGGTCGATGAGGTTGCCGTCGGCATCCGTTTCATAGTCTTTGGCAGGCTCGTCCTTCTCTTCGCCGGGGATCACCGGCGCCACGGCGGCTTTGCTGTCCTCCACATGGCCGGTGGTGGAACTGACGCTGCCGTCGCTGTTGACGGACATGATGTCCAAGTCCCGCATGGTGGACGACTCCACAAAGGGGCTGAGTTCGTTGTTTACCAGTTCCAGCAGTTCACTGGCGACGGGGGTTACATAGGACTGCATATTGCCTATGGTGCGGCTGTAGCAGGACACGTTTTTGTTGGGCATGGTGACAAAATTCACCTGTGCCGTGTCCAGCCTGGCGCCGCTGTCGTTGCCCAGAAATGCCTGCTTGGCAAACCAGAGCATATTCTGGAAGCTGAGATCCGTCTCCACGTTTTCATTGAAAACCTTGATGAACTCATTGACCCTGGTGATATTTTTCAGGCTCATCAGCTGCTCAATCATGGCTTTCAGCAATCCCTGCTGGGTCTTGATGCGGCCCAGATCGCCGTCAAGATAGCCCAGCCTTTTGCCGTTTTTCCGGTTGTCATGGCGGTAGCGGAGCACCTGCATGGCGTCGTCACCGCTGAGGAGCCGGTAGCCCTTGGTCTGGTGGATGTGCAGGTTCTGATAATCATCATCATAGTTCATGTCCCGGGGCACGTCGAAATACACGCCGCCCATGGCGTCCACGATTTTGCCCACGGCTTCCCATTCCACAATCACCTGATAGTCCGGCTCAAAGCCCACCAGTTGGGAAATTTCCTTGTAGAGGGCTTTGATGCCCTTCTCCCCGCCGCCGTTCATGTTGTAAACGGAGTTGATCTTCTTCACGTCCCAGTTGACATTCACCATGGTGTCCCGGGGGATGGACATGACGGTGGCCTTCTGGTTGGTGACGTCATAGCTGGCCAGCAGCATGGTGTCGGTATTGCCTCCGCCGCCGGTATCCCGGCCAAGAATCAGTACGGTATAATAATCTTTGCTTTTCCGTTCGCCGCTGACCCGGGGCTGGACGCCGTCGCCGTAGTCGATGCCGTCCCCCGCCTGGGTGCCGTCTGCGTTGGAGCCGTTTCCCTTTCCGGGCAGTTCCGGCTTGACGAACAAGCCGTCCAGTGCCACCACAGCTACCAGCACCACCGCCAATACGATGGCCACCGCCAGCAGCCACTTCTGCCCCTTTGTCAGTCGGCTGGGCTTCTTTGCTTTCTTCTGTTTGGATTCCTTCTGTTCTAAACGCTTTCCAATATTTTCTGCCATGGGTTTATCTCTTTCCTTTCAGCCAGTCGCGCGCCTCCATTGTAGCGTGGTGGACGGGATTTCCCATTTCCGTCATCTCGTCGATGGTCATTTCCAGTCCCATCAACATTCCTCGATCCAGATTCTCATACACACATGCCCGTAAATCGTTTACACCGGGAAAATCCCGGGAGGGCTCAATATAATCCGCCAGATAGATGATCTTTTCCAGCAGCGTCATGTCCGCGTGGCCGGTGGTGTGCCACCAGATCGCCCGGTAGATCTCATCGTCCACACCGAACACCTCCCGCGCGATGGCCGCGCCGGTCTTAGCGTGAAGCAGCTTCAGGGCTTTCCGCTCCAGTTCGTCCAGTTCGATGCCGTACTGCCGGCAGAGGGCCAGCTGCTCCGGCATTTCCAGCTTTTTGGTGCAGTCGTGGAGCAGCGCCGCCCTGCGGGCCTTTTCCACGTCCGCGCCGTAGCGCTCCGCCAGACGAATGGCCTCCTGCTCCGTGCCCAGCACATGGGGAATCCGCTTGTGCTTCAGGTAGCTGAGGGCAATCGGCCGAAGCTGTGACAGTGTCAGGTCTTTCAGGTTTACATCCGTTCCGTACAAATGATTCCGCAGGATGTAGCCGTATACCGCCGGGGGCAGAAGGTTTCCGCCTTTCCCAGCCGCCAGTTCTTCCCGCAGTTCCGTGGAGGAAACGTCAATGACGCCGGGAACCGTCAGGGTGAAAATTCTCGCCGCCGGGTACAGGCGATAGAGCTTGTCCCGCTGAGCGGAAAACAGCGGCTCCATGTCCTCCTCCGTCCGGCCAAAGGCCGCAATCCCGGCCAGTGACGCAATTTTTTCCGGCTCGTGCCATGTCTGGAAGCTGAGGAACATATCCGTTCCCATCAGCAGCCACAGCTCGTCCTCCGGGTACTGCGCTTTCAGCGCCGCCAGCGTATCGGAGGTGTAACTCTTCCCCTGCCGCCGCAGTTCCATATCCAGAGTTTCCACCCGGTCGCCCAGTCCCAGCTGCTCCCCGGCCAGCCGGGTCATTTCCAGTCGCTGCTCCGCCGTGGGGCTGCCTGCCGGCAGCGCCTTATGAGGCGGGATGCTGGCGGGAATCAGCAGCAGCTTGTCCAGCTTCAGCATGGAAACCACTGCGGCTGCCGCCGTCAGATGCCCCAGATGCGGCGGATTGAAGGTCCCGCCGTAAATTCCGATTTTCAAGAAAACCGCCTGCTTTCTGTTTACTCTTTCCGCTTATGCCTGCCGCTTTCCGGTGGACTTCACCAGCCGGATGCGCTTCTCCTTCGGCTTGCTGTGGCTCTCCCGGTACAGCACAAATTTCGTGCCAATGACCTGCACCACCTCGCTGCGGGTGGCTTTGGCCAGTTCCTGAGCCGCAAGGCGGGCATCGTACTCCATATTGTTCTCCAGAACCCGTCCCTTAATGAGTTCCCGGGCTTCCAGCGCATCGTCCGCCTGCTTGATAAGGTTCTCCCCGATGCCGTCCTTCCCAATCTGGAGAATGGTGTCCATGGTGTTGGCCATGCCTCTCAGTTGGGCTCGCTGTTTGCTTGTCAGTTCCATAAAAATCCTTTCATCGGGCCGGTTCCGCCCAGTATTTTTTTACTTTCTTCAAATCGCTTTCCCGCAGCCATTCCTCAGAGAACCCACAGCAACAACAGACATACCGATCCACCGGCACACTGCTCAATCCCACAGCCACAAAATTCTGGGAGCTGTCGCCAAGGCACACCGTGCCGCCCGGAATCCGAAGCACATCCGTCCCGCCGCACTTTGGGCAGATACTTGTCTTTTTCATACAGCTTCTCCTCTCTGATCAGCCTGTTTTCAGAAGTTCCCGCGCGCCTTATCCCCACGCGCCGGGCTGTTATTTAATAGACGGATTTTCTTTCAAATAAGTTTCCAGTTTCCCGGTAAATTCCCGCAGAGCCTTGCCCCGATGGGAGATTTCCGCCTTTTCCTCCTGGGTCAGCTGTGCAAAGGTCTTTGCCTTGTCAGGCACGAAAAATACAGGGTCGTAGCCGAAGCCGTTGTCCCCCATGGGGGCAAAGGCGATGGTGCCGGGGGCCTGCCCCTCAGCGGTGAGGGTATCGCCGTTGGGGAAGGCGCAGGCGATGGCGCAGGTAAAATGCGCCGCCCGGGTGGTCTGCCCCCGAAGGTTTTGCAGCAGCAGGGTGTACCGCCCCTTGTCGTCCAGCCCCTCCCCGCCGTACCGGGCGGAGTACACGCCGGGGGCACCGTTAAGGGCGTCCACGCAGAGGCCGGAATCATCGGCTATGGCCGGCAGCTTTGCCAGTTGGCAGATGGCTTTTGCTTTCAGCATGGCGTTTTCCCCGAAGGTGGTGCCGGTTTCCTCCACGTCCACGGTGATACCCAGTTCTCTGGGGCTGACTACCTCCACGCCGAACCGGCTCAGAATGGCGCCCATTTCCCGGATTTTGTTGGGATTGTGGGTGGCAAGCACAAATTTCATCACAGCTTCCCTCCCAGTGCTTCCTTCTGGATTTTCAGCAGTTCCCGGTTGCCCTTGGCACACAGCCGCACCAGTTCCTGCTGCTCATTCAGGGTGAAGGCACGACCCTCGCCGGTGCCCTGCAGTTCAATGATTTCCCCAAGTTCATTCATCACGCAGTTCAAATCTACCTGCGCCCGGCTGTCCTCGCTGTACTGCAGATCCAGCATGGCCTCCTCGTCCACGATGCCGGCGGACACGCCGGTGACGAAGTGCCGGATGGGAGTAGAGCCAAGATACCCCTCCTCCACCAGCTTCCGGCAGGCCAGCGCCAGCGCCACAAAGCCGCCGGTGACGGAGGCGGTGCGGGTGCCGCCGTCACCCTGCAGAACGTCGCAGTCGATGTTGATAGTGCGCTCCCCCAGCGCCTTCATATCCACGGCCGCCCGGAGGCTGCGCCCCACCAGCCGCTGGATTTCCGCGCTGCGGGGGCTGAGTTTCAGCTTGGCGATGTCCCGCTTGCTGCGCTCCCGGTTGGCCCGGGGCAGCATGGAATACTCCGCCGTGACCCAGCCCTGTCCCTCCGGCACATGGGGTGGGGTCTTGTCCTCAATGCTGGCGCAGCAGAGCACCTTGGTGTCCCCGCATTCAATCAGGCAGCTGCCCTCCGGGAACTTCACAAAATCCGTAGTAATCTGAATGGGGCGCAGCTGGTCATATGCCCGTCCGTCCTGTCTTGACATTTCCATTCCTCATTTCTTTTCCGCAGCATTCCCGGCGGCAGGCATCTCCCTGCCGCGGGTTCCTCAGATAATGGCCTTCACATAGTCTTCCGCGTCAAAGGGCTTCAGGTCGTCGATGCCCTCTCCCACGCCGGCAAACTTCACAGGCACCCCCAGCTCCCGGGCAATGGCAATGACGATGCCGCCCTTGGCGGTGCCGTCCAGCTTGGTGAGGACAATGCCAGTGAGGCCGGCGGTTTCCTTGAAGGTGCGGGCCTGAATCAGCCCGTTCTGGCCGGTGGTGGCATCCAGCACCAGCAGGGTTTCCCGGTCGCAGCCGGGGCACTCCCGGCCAATGATTTTGGAGAGTTTGGCCAGTTCCGCCATAAGGTTGGCCTTGTTGTGGAGGCGGCCGGCGGTGTCGCACAGCACCACGTCCACGTTCCGGGCCTTGGCGGCCTGCAGGGCGTCAAACAGCACCGCGCCGGGGTCGGCGCCCTCGTACTGCCGGACAATCTCGCAGCCTGCCCGCTCCGCCCAGACCGACAGCTGGTCGGCGGCGGCAGCCCGGAAGGTATCGGCGGCGCACAGCAGCACCCGCTTGCCCTCTTTTTTCAGTCTGGCGGCAATTTTGCCGATGGAGGTGGTCTTGCCCACGCCGTTGACGCCGATGAAAATGCAGATGCTGGGCTTCGTGTCCAGCTTCAGGGAGGTATCCCCTACCTCCATTTCCGCCGTCAGGATTTCCCGCAGAGCCTCCCGCACCTCTTCCTGCCCCTGCAAATGCTCCTTGCGGACTTTGGTGCGCAGCCGCTCCACGGCATCCGTGGCGGCTTCCACCCCCAAATCCGCCATGATGAGGGTTTCCTCCAGTTCCTCAAAGAAAGCCTCATCCGCCTCGGTGAAGCCGGAGAAGAGGTTGCTGGTGATTTTTTTCAGCTTGTCAAAAAAGCCCATGGTACACTCCTTTTTTCTGCGGGAATCCCGCGCTGGATTGAATCCCCATTTTCTTTTCGTCCCGCCGAAAAGAAAACGGCCATTCATGGTCAAAAGAAAAGGTGCTGAATCCAAACCTGCACCCATGTGCAGGTTTGGGGATGCGGTTCTTAACGGTTCTGCTCAAAAAACTGCCTGATTCATCGCAGCGCGGGCGGAGTACGGCGGTATCGGCAATCCCCACGCCGCGGCGCAGTTTCCGCAAGTTTCGGGGTGCAGAGAGGACACTCCCTGCTTCTCTTTCCACTGCCGTTTATGCTCATTGGAAGAAGCTGGGTGCACGGGAGCCCTGTGCCGGCGGCATCACCATGCTCACTGAATCTTCAGTTCCTTTGCCATGTCGTTGAGGTTGATGGTCAGCACCTTGCTGACGCCTTGCTCCTGCATGGTGATGCCGTAAAGGACGTCGGCGGCTTCCATGGTGCCCCGGCGGTGGGTGATGACGATGAACTGCGTCTTATCCGCCAGCGTCCGCATATAGCGGGCGGTGCGAACCACGTTGACCTCGTCCAGCGCCGCCTCAATCTCGTCCATGATGCAGAAGGGGGTGGGATGCACCTTCAGAATGGCGAAATACAGGGCAATGGCCACAAAGGCCTTCTCCCCGCCGGAGAGCAGGGAGATGGTTTTCAGGGTCTTCCCCGGCGGCTGCGCCTTGATTTCGATGCCGCAGTCCAGAATGTGCTCCGGGTCTTCCAGTTCCAGCTTCGCCTGTCCGCCGCCGAACAGTTCCGTGAAGGTCTGCTGGAAACTCTCGCTGAGGAGCTGGAACTGCTGGCCGAAAATCTCGGTCATCTGCTCCGTAATCTCCCGGATGATGCCGGTGAGTTCCCCTTTGGCCTTTTCCACGTCGCCGCGCTGGTCTGTCAGGTAGGTATAGCGGCCGTTAACCCGCTCAAACTCGTCGATGGCGCCTACATTGATGGTGCCGAGGCCGTTGATTTCCCGCTTCAGCTCCGCCACCCGGCGGGAGGCTTTGGGGACGCTTTCCAGTTCAATCCGCTGAGCCTGGGCGTCGGAGTGGCTCAGTTCATAGGTTTCCCACAGCTTATCAAGAATCTGCTTTTCCTCCATGGCGGAGGTGGTCAGCTTCGTTTCCAACCTGCTGACCGCCCGCTCCTGGTTCAAAAGCGCCTCGTTCATCTCCTGCCCGGCGCGGCTCTTGGCGGTGCGTTCCGCCTCCAGTTCAATCTTCTCCCGGCTGATGGCCGCCAGACGCTCTGCAATGACGGCGCTCTGCGCCTTCAATCCCGCCTGTGCCGCCCGCCGGCGGGTGATTTCCTCCTGCGCCGCGTCAATCTGGCTGCGGTACTGCGCCAGCGCCGCCTCCTTCTGTGCCCGGTCGCCGGACAGTTCCGCCGCCAGCTGCCGAAGGTCGGCAGCGCGGTTCCGGGCACCCTCCCGGCTGGCGGCAAGGCCTGCCAGTTCGGCCTTATGGGTGCTGATGGTTTCGGACAGCTGCCCGGACTGCGCCAGCAGTTCGCTCTGGCCGGAGAGGATGTGCTCCGCCTCGGCGCGGCAGTCTGCCGCTTCCGCCTCCCGGTCTGCCACGGCCTGCTCCGCCGCCGCCGCTCTTGTCTCGTTGTCTTTAATTCGGCCGTCAATGGCCGTCAGTTCTCCGTCAAGGTTTTCCATGCTCTCCCGCAGATTGGAAAGCAGCATATCAAACTGGTTTTTCACGCCCTGCAGCCGGAGCACTTCGTCCTCCGCCGCCCGGCG
Source organism: uncultured Dysosmobacter sp. (assembly GCA_934636905.1). Lineage (GTDB taxonomy): Bacteria > Bacillota > Clostridia > Oscillospirales > Oscillospiraceae > Oscillibacter. Next base: position 46,348 of record CAKUBJ010000009.1, read on the forward strand.
CTGGGCCTCGGCGATGCTCAGTTCATACTGGGCGGCATCCAGTTCTCTTCTGGATGCTTCCTCCGCCGCCTTTGCCTCTTCCAGCTGCCGGTGCATCTCCGCTGCCCGGCCGGTGAGCCGTTCCAGTTCCGCCGCCCGGCTCAGGACGCCGGCGCTGCGGCTGGTGGAGCCGCCGGTCATGGAGCCGCCCCGGTTGATGACCTGCCCGTCCAGGGTCACAATCCGGAAGGCGTTCCGGTATTTCCGGGCCATGGCAATGCCGCAGTCCAAATCCTCGGCAATCACCGTCCGCCCCAGCAGGCTGTGGAAAATATTGGTATACTTGGGGTCAAAGCGCACCAGCCGGGAGGCGATGCCCACAAAGCCAAACTCGCTTTCCACGCCCCGCTCCCGCAGTTCCTCCCCCCGGATGGCGGTCAGCGGCAGGAAGGTGGCACGGCCGCCGTCCCGCTGCTTCAGGAAGGCAATGGCGCTTTTGGCGTCCTCCTCCCGGTCTACCACGATGTTCTGTAAACCGGCTCCCAGCGCAATCTCAATGGCAAGGGAGTATTTTCCGTCGGTCTTCATAAGGCCAGCCACGGGGCCGTGGATGCCCCGCAGGTTGTTCTGCGCCTGACAGACCAGCTTCACGGCCTTGTTGAAGCCCTCGTAGTCCTTTTCCATCTCCGTCAGCAGGCGGATGCGGTTATCCAGAGCGCCGGTGTCCATGGTGAGTTTCACCCGGCTGTCTGCGGCGGCGGCGGCTTTCTTCTTCCGCTCCTCCATCCGCAGGGTATGCCCGCTGATGATGTTGGCAGCGGCCTCCGCCTCCTCCTGTGCGTCCTCCAGTGCCCGGCGGTTGGCTTTGGCCTCCGCGCCCTTTTCCTCCAGCTGACGCTCCGCCGCTTCCCTGTCTGCGGCGGCGGCGGTGCGCCGTGCCCGCATTTGTTCCGTTTCCGCCCGGATGGCGGCAGCTTCTGCCCGGGCGTCTGCGGCGGCTGCTGCCGCCATGGCCTCCCTGCCCCGGAGGGCTTCCGCCTCTGCGGCGGCACTGCCTGCCTGCTTTGACGCCGCCTGCGCCTGCGCCAGCAGGGCGTCCAGCTTTTCCGTCAGTGCGGCGGCCTGCCGTTCCAGTTCCTCTGCCTGCGCCTCCTGCTCCGCCGCCTGGGCTTCATAGCCCCCGGTGCGGTTTTCCGACTCCGCCAGGTCGCTTTCCGCCTGCCGGATGTTTTCCGTCAGGTGCCGGACCGTGCTCTCCAGCACCGCTGCGGCGGAGTCCTGCTCCGCCGTTTTCGCGTCCAGACCGGCGGCGGTGCTCCGCAGTGTCTCCGCCTCCACGTCCTTTTCCTGCATCCGCCGGCCGAACTGCTCGTTTTCCGCGAACAGCGCGTCCATCTTCGTCCGGGTTTCGTCCCGCTCCCGTTCCGCGTTCCGCAGGTCGGTTTCCAGTTTCCGGGCATTGGCCTTCAGAGTTTCCAGATTTTCCAGCCACAAAGAGATTTCCAGCAGCCGCATCTCGTCCCGGAGCACCAGATACTTCTTCGCCGTTTCCGCCTGTGCCCGCAGGGGTTCCACCTGAAGTTCCAGTTCCGCAATCTTGTCGTTGATGCGCACCAGATTCTCCTCCGTGCGCTCCAGCTTCCGCTCCGCCTCTTCCTTCCGGTGGCGGAATTTGGAAATGCCGGCGGCCTCCTCGAAAATTTCCCGTCGGTCGGTGCTTCGGGTGGAGAGAATCTCGTCCACCCGGCCCTGTCCCACAATGGAGTAACCCTCCCGACCCATGCCGGTGTCCATGAACAGTTCCGTCACGTCCTTCAGCCGGACAGACTGGCGGTTGATGTAATACTCGCTTTCGCCGCTGCGGTAATACCGCCGGGTGACGGCCACCTCCGCCTCCTCCATGCTGGGGAAAATATGGCCGGTGTTATCCAGCACCAGCGTCACCTGAGCAAAGCCCACCGGTGCCCGCTTCGCCGTGCCGCCGAAGATGACGTCCTCCATCTTGCCGCCCCGGAGAGCCTTGCTGGACTGCTCACCCATGACCCAGCGGATAGCGTCGGAGATGTTGGACTTGCCGGAGCCGTTGGGCCCCACGATGGCGGTGATGTCCTCTCCGAAGTTCAGAACCGTCTTGTCCGGAAATGACTTGAAGCCCTGAATTTCAAGCGCTTTCAGGTACACAGTTTCACCTCTGTCTTTTTACATACTTTAACTAAGATACTATATCAGAAAAATGTCCTCATTTCAAGCGGTAACTCCGTGAAAAAGGCAGCCGCAGATGCGGCTGCCTTTTCAGTATGAGATTTTGGGAATCCAACAGGGGAATCCTGCTCCGGCTTAACCCCAGACAAAATCGTCACCGCGGACGGTGATGGATTCTCCTCGATCCCAGGGGAAATCATCACCGGAAACCGTGATGCCGGATCCGATGGTTGTAATATTGACCGTCACGCTGGTGCACTTGCCGAATTCGGCAGAATCAGCACCATCGCCATAAGTGGTTGTGACGGTAGCAGGCACCGTGCCGGCCTTCTTCAATTCGTCCATGACCGCCCAGAACAGCTTGCTGTAGTCCAGCTTCTCGCCGTCGCTGCCTTCAAACGTATACGCCGCAGCAGACTTTCCATCGACATTGATAGTCACCGTGATGGGATCCACGATTACATAGTTGACATAGATCTCTTCCGTGCCGGCGGTGATGACGCTCTTCAAATCGCGGCCGTCGCTGGTCTTGTCAACCGTGTAGGTCTTGCCGTTGACGGTGATATTCACCGCAGTAAAGGGCTGATTGCACAGATCCCAGGAATTGCGCATCACATATTCACTCTTTGCGGCGTCATACTTCAGAGACGGGCACTTGTTCCACTTGGGATACTGGTGCATCAGCTGAACCGCAGCATCGGTAACAGCCTTGCCGCTGACCTTGCTGGTCACAGTCACATGGATGCGGTTGCGCAGGTTCACGCCGAAAGCCGGTGCCTTGGAAGTGACGGGTTCCTGCGTTCCCTTCTTGGCCGTGGCGGTAATGTTCAGCCTCTGATAGTCGGCGGAAATTCTTGCAACTTCAATGGTATAAACGGTGGTCCTGCCGTCTTCGCTGACCTGCGTATCGGCCACCTTAAAAACATCGCCCAGCAGTTCTTTGCCGGCATTGTTGGTAATGGACAGCGTCATGTCAGCAGAGGTGTTGGCAGCAGCAGTCACAGTGAAGGTATCCTTCAGGAAGAGAAGCTTGCCCTCTTTAATGCCGGACTTTACGGTCACATTGGTCAGGGCTTCTTCCCACCGGGCGGTATAGGTGGCGTTTGCGGTTACGGTTTCTGCAACCTCAGGCTCCCAGCCGAGGAATACATACCCCTCCCGGGACGGCGTGCCATCAAAAGCGGGCGTAGCCTCACCGTTCCCGACGGTATAGGTCTGATCAGAAAACGCCGCGCCGTTCACGCCGTCGGTGTAGGTAACGGTGTACTCCGCCGCAGCGGGAGCCGCATGGGTGATGCCAATATAAACGGGTGCTTCGCTGCTGGGGAAATGCCGCCACTTGGACAACTCGGCATTGTAGTACCACGTTGCGGTTTCCGTCTCAGACTGGCCGTCTTTCAGATAGTGCGTGCCGTACTCATCGCCCAGCAGGTCGTTGTATGCGCCAAGATACTTGGCAGCATCCAGCGTCATGACGCAGACCCAGGGATAGGTGGCCTTGCTCAGCACGGAGCCATCATTGGCGGTTACTTCGCCCAGTGTGTACGCGTCGTCCACGTCGGTGATGTAATCAAACCAGGCATGATGATCATAGTCGTCGCACCACATATATACCGCGCCCTTGGAACTGCTGGTGCTGTTTACATAGTTGCGGAAGCGTTCAATGTCGCTCTTAGTAGGCTGAGCGGGCTTGGCAGCAGGATCGGGATCCCCCACGACGTTGACGGTGAAGGCGGCTGTCTCCTTGTACCAGGTCGTTCCGCCGATTACGCCGGTCTGATTGAAGTTATAGTAGTAGGTCAGCGTAACGTCCACGGAGCCTTCTGCCAGAGCGGTGTAGTTGAACTGCAGGCAGGTAGCGCCGGTATATTCGCTGCCATCCCAGGCGTCGAGGCTGAAGGAAAGATCCCCGATGATGCCGTCTTTAGACAGCTGGACGCTTCCCTCTGCGGGAACACGGTACATTCTGGGATTCATGATGGTGTTTCCGGTTCCTGCGATGGGAAGACGCTGGAAGCTGCCGGCTTCGCCTACTGCCTTCTGCGCATCATCGTAGGCAGGGGCAAGCCCGGACTGAGCGGAACCCGGCGTGCCGAATGCAAGCGTTACCTGGTTTCTGGCGGCTGTCCCCAGAGTCACTTCCGAATCAGCTGCCAGTACCGCAGTAGACAGGGAAAATACCATGGCCAGTGACAGCAGCAGGGACAGGAGTTTTGCTGACTTCTTCATGTTTCATGCTTCCTTTCAAAATATAAGATGCCTCTCCTGCAACCCTGCTGCCCTGCGGTGATTGACAGGAGAAATGCATCGTGCCGCAGCCGCAATCCGTAAACGGAATTGCTTCCGCCACACACTGTACTTACTTGCGGTGAATATTATATCGTGCTGCTTTTGGAAATGCAAGACTGCATTGGGAAAAATTACAGTATATCCCGTATTTTTTGCACAAATCATTCGTAAAGAATTTGCCGTCCCGCGGATCTGTTTTCACTTACGCCGCAGGGCAGGCAACACAGCCGCCGGAGCCATCCGGAGCCATCCGGAGTCAAGCAGCATGAGAAATCCGACCAGTCGGCTGTCAGAACCGGAAAGTTTCTCTGCCCCGTCTGGACACGGCGGCCAGCAGTCCCATGGCAGGCGGCAGCAGCCACAGGCTCCCGCCGGTGCGCCACGCCAGCCAGACCGCACCTGCCGCCGCAGCCAGCGCCGCGCATCCCCCCACCCACCGGCAGCCCCACTCCGCCGCAGACGGCCCGGCTATCCATGCCAGCAGCAGGTACAGCGCCCGGCCTCCGTCCAGCGGCCGGATCGGCAGCAGGTTAAAGATGCAGAGCACCGCGTTGGCGCCGGCTGCCGCAGAACAGCCCAGCCGCCCCAGAATCACCGCCGCCAGCAGATTGGCCAGCGGCCCCGCCAGTGATGCCGCCAGTTCCTGTCCGTAACTCATGGCGCCGCCGGTTTCCAGCACGGCCCCCAGCACACCGATCCGCAGCCGCCGGATCCGTGCACCGAAGCGGCGAAGAAGCAGGATGTGCCCGGCTTCATGGATGACCGCCCCCCACAGCACCAGCAGCACCGTCTTCCAGCCGCAGCCGGCGGCAAACCAGCCCACCAGCAGAAAAAAGCCGCCGGAGACGGTGCACTCAGGCGGTTTCCACATAGTATACGGGATTCAGATAAACCCCGTCCTTCTGCAGTTCAAAATGGAGATGGGGACCGGTGGCCATGCCTGTTTCCCCCACCTCCCCCAACTTCTCTCCCTCCTTCACGGCGCTGCCGGAGGATACGGAAATCCGGCTGCAATGGGCATACAGGGTGGAGCAGCCGTTGGCATGGGTGACGGTGCAGTATTTGCCGTAGCTGCTGCTCTCCCCCACCGCCGTGACGGTGCCGTCGGCAAAGCAGGCAATGGCCGTCCCGGTATCCGCCGCCAGATCCACCCCGTAGTGGAACCGCTCCTCCCCCTCCGTGGGGTGCTCCCGGTAACCGAAGCCCGAGGACAGCGCCCCCTTCACCGGCGTCCTGTGGTCAAAGCCCAGAATGGCCTGACTCATGCTGACATTTTCCGGCAGGTCTTCATCGGTATAGAGAATCAGGCTGACGGCGGATTCCTCCCGGGACGGCTCCTCATCCGCAGGCAGGGCTGCCCCCTCCTGGGGTGCCGTGTCCCGCCAGCTTTGCAGTTCCGTCAGGGACAGGGAGGGGCTGCTGCCGGCCTGTGCAGAGGTTTTCCGGGATTCCGCTTCTTCCGGCCGGAACACCGCCCGGTAAACCTCGTCCGCCGCCTGAGAGGGCGTTTCTCCGCTGGAAAAGAGGCCTCCCACCGCCGCGAAAACTGCCTGCACGTCCATGCTGCGGGCCATGGCCGCCGAGAGTTTTTCGCCGAACGCCTCCAACCTGCCCGGCAGCAGCAGCTTGGCCGCCACCAGCAGCACAAACGCGCCGCCGCACAGCATCAGCCGCAGCAGCTGCACCCATTCCCGGGACGCCCCCGCAGTTCTCCGCCCCGCCTGCTGCCGTCCCGCCGGACGGGCTGCTTTTCGCCTGACGGCCGCAGCCGAGCCGATGCGCCGCCCTGCCTGTCTTGTCCCCATGACACCGCCCCCTTCCGTGAGTTCCTTTCATCCTATGCTGCCCTTTTGCAGGCTATGCGTACCCGGATTCCGGAAAAGCGGGAATGAAAATGCAAAATCCCGGGTGCTTTCCGGGTTTGTCCGCTTCTTCAACGAAGCCGGCAGGGCGTGGCTGCCGGAAGAGACGCATAAAAAGAGGAAGATGCCGTCCGTGGGACGGCATCTTCCTCTGAGACTGTCGATAAAGTGGTGAGTTTTCCGCGGCGGTAAGGAAGGGTGTGCGCGGGACTGCGCCCGCAGGCGCGT
>CAKUBJ010000010.1 GCA_934636905.1 uncultured Dysosmobacter sp.
TTCTGCTTCGGCCTGAACAGCAGCTATTCCGGCACGGTAGAGTGGCTCAGCCCCGTGGTGTATCTCATGCAGCAGGTCCGGCCCTACAGCATCTATCAGGAGAAGCTGGTGCAGCACGGCGTATACGGCCTCTACCCCACCCATGTGCTGACGGAGGTTCATCTGGAAAATGGCTGGCTCATTGCGGTGTATGCCGCCGTAGGCGTGGTGCTGCTGGTGCTGGCATGGCTCCTGTACCGCAGACGCCGCAGTGAAAGCGCCGGGGACGTGGTGGCCGTCAACTGGATGAAGCCGGTGTTCCGGTACGGCTGGGCAGCCTTCTCCGCAATCTTAGGCGGCCGGCTGCTGTACGCCCTGTTCTGGGAGAGTTTCCAGAACGGCCCGTACTTTACCGTTCTGCCCATGGTTCTCTGCATGATTGTGGGAGGCGCCATCGGCTTCTACGCCGCCTCCATGCTGCTGGCCAAGACCCTCCGGGTGTTCCGGAGCACATGGAAAGGAATGCTGGCAGTGGCGCTGGGCTGCATTGCCCTGTGCGCCGCCATGGAGTTCGATGTGTTCGGCGTGGTGCGCCGGGTACCGGCGGCAGACAGCGTGAAGCAGGTGAACATCTACGCCGCCGGCAGCAATTACTATCTGACCCCCGGTCAGGACGACGAACTGATCGAAGAGGTGCGGGCATTGCATCAGGCCATTATCAGCGATAAGGACTATGCCCTGACAGCAGCATCTGCCGCCTCTGAAGCATACAGCAGCGCGGACGGGGAAATACCCGGTGCCTATGCCAATGTGCGGTTTACCTACACCCTGAACAGCGGACTGAAGGTGGAGCGGCAGTATGACCTGTATCTCACCCGCGACCGCATGGCGCAGGAGGGCACCTATGACAACCTGCTGGATCGGCTCATCAACAGCCCGGAGATGCGCCAGAAGCGCATCCGCAGGCCGGACGGGGACTTCCGGCTGGACACCGCGTGGATTAACACCCGCACCGGCGGCACCGACCTGAACAGCCGGGAGGTGGAAACCATTCTCAGTGCCGTGGCCAGGGACGCGGAAAACGAAAACTGGGGCGTATATGACTGGTTTGTCGGCCGGGACGACGCGGACAATTACGACATCACGGTTCACATCGGCTATCAGATGGAGGAACGCCAGTATGACAATATTGACATCACCGTCCGGGAGGGCATGACGGAAACCATTGCGGCTCTGAAGGATCTGGGACTGGTCACCGATGAGGATCTGGTGCTGAATCGGGACGCCTATCCCTGGCAGTACAGCAATAACGGCTGGGAGGAATACGACCGGTTCTATAACGAGTTTGGTATGTCTCCGGAGGCGTATTACAACCTGTACGGCAGCTACCCGGCAGGCTGGTTCGGTACCGGCGAGGACGCAGACCCGGACTCCTTCCCTGACGACAGCTTCAGCATCAGTATGTCCGCCGGCGCGGCGTCCGCCTGAAATCCGGTGGGATAAGAAACGGAACACAGGCATCCCGGCAGGAATTGCCGGGATGCCCGGAGAGAAATATCATGTACCACATTCATTTTAACCGGTGGAAGCCCTCCGAGAAGCTGACGGCACTGCTGGCTGCCCTGCTGGCGCTGCTGACCGTCCTGCTGCGGACACTGCCGGGGGTCAGCTTCTCCGCCAACCTGTGTCTGCTGGGCATGGCGGCCTGTCTGGGGCTGCTGTTCCTCAGCCGGATGGGGCAGCGGCGGCGGTGCTGGAAAATCCTGCTGCGCATTGCCCAGACGGGGCTGGCACTGCTGGTAATTGCTCTGGCAGCGGTGGAAGTTTGGGTCATCCGGATTGGCCAGCGGAACGACGCTGCCCGGCCGGCAGACGCCGTCATCGTGCTGGGGGCCGGTGTCAACGGCACCACCCCCTCTCTGGCGCTGCAAACCCGCATCGATGCGGCGGAATCCTACCTGAAAGCCAATCCCGGCATCCCGGCGGTGCTGTCCGGCGGGCAGGGGCCGGGGGAGGATATCTCCGAAGCCCGGGCCATGTTCGACGCCCTGACCGCCCGGGGTATTGACCCGGCGCGGCTGATTCTGGAAGAGCAGTCCGGCAATACCCGGCAGAATCTGCAAAATTCCCTGCCGCTGCTGGAGGAGCGGGGCTTTGACAGCTGCGGCGGACGTGTGGCCGTCGTCACCAACGACTTCCACATGGCACGGGTAACGCTGCTGTGGAATCTGCCTGCCAAGGTGGTGCAGGTTCCGGCCAGACTGCCCTGGCGGTGGCTCAGCGTCAACTACTATCTCCGGGAGAGTTTCGCCGTGGTGAACGATCTGGTAATCCGCCCCCTGCTGGCCTGAAAGGAGGAAGCGGATGGAAAAATCTCGCAAAAGAGGTCTGTCCGGCTTTGCCCTGAAATATATTGCCATGATCTCCATGATCTGCGATCATGCCAATCTTCTTGTCATCCGCCGGGGCGTCTATGCTCCCTATACCGCGGCGGACGGCAGCATCCTGATTCCGGCGGACGCGCCTGCCGGAATCCTGCTGGCTCAGCAGGTGTACAGGGTTTTTGAAATTCTGGGGCATCTGGGCTTCCCCATTTTCATCTTCCTGCTGACGGAGGGCTTTCTCCACACCCGCAGCCGGAAGCGCTATCTGCTGACGCTGGCGGCCTTCGCCGTCCTGACGGAGCCGGTTTACGATCTGGCTCACTACGGCGTCCTCTGGAACCCGGCGCTTCAAAACGTCCTCGTTACCCTGACGGTGTCTGCGGCGCTGCTGTGGGTGCTGGACGGGCTGGAACGGCGCCACGGTGATGCGCCGGGGAAGCGCTGGGGGCTGACGGCGGCAGCCGTGGTACTGGCCGGCGGGCTGGCGCTGCTGCTCCGGGGTGAGTATGTCTTTCTGGGCACCACCACGGCAGCGCTGCTATGGCTCCTGCGGAGCCGGGGTGTCTGGCGGCTGGTGGGGCTTGCGCCCCTGCTGGTGGTGTCCCCGTGGTGCGCACTGGCGGTGCCGGTGCTGGCGCTGTACAGCGGTGAAAGAGGCCGGCGGGGCTGGAAATACTTCTTCTATGTGTTCTATCCCGCCCATTTTCTGGTGCTTCTGTGGATTGGAAAATGGATGGCCGCCCGATAGCCTGAAAATTTCAAAAAATTTTTGAATCGGGTGCAACAAAGTGCCCCGGAAAAACGTCTTATAAGCAGAGGGACAGAAAAACTGTGTTATTTGAAAGGAGAGCCTCACAATGGAAACAACAATGACCCGGGAACCCGTCTGGAAGCTGTGGGTAGATACCCAGCGCCGTGTGGTTTCCTTTCATGAGGAAGCGGGTTCCCAGCTGATGGAGTTCCGGGATCGGGATATGTTCCTGCGCTGCATTGACGGGTATACCGCCCAGCTGTACCGCTATCAGTAAAGCGCAACTGCGGACATATGGGAACCGATTTATAATGGATACCAGAACCGCCCGGGCATTTTACCCGGGCGGTTTTCAGCGGAAGACGATTTGTCCGCGCTTTTCAGGCGGATTCTGTCGGAAAGCAGCTACAGGCAGGGAACTCCGACCGATGAGAACCGGCCGGAGTTCCCTGTTTTACGGTACCGGGGCATTTGCCCCGGCGCTTCTTTCGTGCGGAAGGACAGCCGCGTCACTGCTCCAGAAATTCGCCGGGATCCACCGCCTTGCCGTCCAGCGTGACGGCAAAGTGCAGGTGGGGTGTGCCGTCCTCCCCGGGTGCGGTGGTGCCCACCGCACCGATGATCTGCCCGGCGGACACGGCCTCTCCCACCTCTACGCCGGGATCTGCCTGCAGGTTGGCGTAGGTAGTCTGATAGCCGCCGTCATGCTCCAGCACCACGGTGGTGCCCAGCAGGGGATCCTCCGTCACGGTCTGCACCGCCCCGGCGCAGGCTGCCAGCACCGTGGTACCGGCCTTTGCTGCAATGTCCACACCGTTGTGGGTGCGCCAGTCCCCCAGCGTCCGGTTATACACCAGTTCCTCCATGGAAAAGGCCGTCAGCACCTCGCCCCGGAGGGGTTCCACAATCAGCCGCGGGGCTTCCGCCGTCACCGGCAGCGGATCCGGCTCCGGCGCGGGAGGCTCCGGCTCCTCCGCCGGCAGCGGTGCCGGCTCCAGCGTTTCCACCACCGGTGCTTCCAACCGCTTCTCCGGCATTTCCACCGGCTGAGACACCGGAATCTGGGGGGTGATGCCGGTCTGGACGGGGGGCTCCTCCTCGCCGGAGAGCAGCAGCCAGCCGCACACGCCCACAATGGTCAGGCACACCGCCAGCGTGCCGTAAAAGCCCACGCCGGAGAGCACCTTCTTCACATTTCCTTCCATAGGATGCCTCCTTTACAAAATCAGGTACGGAGAAAGTATGGACAGGAAATTTTTCCTTTATACCTGCTTTCCGGCCGGAATATGAATTCTGAACCCGGGATTCTGTTGCAATATACCGAAAACCGCGTATAATGAACGTAGAATCAGCGCGTGAGCCGGCGGCGGATCCGCGCATCAGAAGAGAAAACAGGGGGCGGGCACATGACAACCACCTTCGGCGATACTTATGAAATCAAAGCCCTGATCGGCAGGGGCGGCATGTCCACCGTCTATCTGGCGGAACACAAGCGCCTTCACACCCGCTGGGCGGTGAAGGAAGTGCGCAAGCAGGGGGCGCAGTTCGACTTTCTGGCGGAATCCAACATTCTGAAGCGGCTGCAGCATCCCATGCTGCCCCGCATCGTCGATATTTTCGAGGATGACCGGAGCATTTACATTGTTGAGGATTTCGTGGAGGGCATCACGCTGGAAGCCCTCCTGAAGCAGCAGAAAAGGGTGGATGAAGCACAGGGGCTGCAATGGTTCCGGGATCTCTGCGGCGTGCTGCGCTACCTCCATCATCAGCAGCCCCACCCCATCATCTACCGGGACATGAAGCCCTCCAACGTGATGCTCCAGCCGGACGGCACCCTGAAGCTGATTGACTTCGGCATTGCCCGGGAATACAAGCAGGAATCCAGCGCCGACACCACCTACATCGGCACCAAGGGCTATGCGGCGCCGGAGCAGTTCGGCAAGGCCCAGACGGATGCCCGGACGGATATTTACGCGCTGGGTGTGACCATGTACCATCTGCTGACGGGCAAAAGCCCCTACGAGCCGCCGTACCAGTTTGTCCCGGCCCGGCAGCTGGTGCCGGAGCTGTCCCACGGTGTGGAGTACATCCTGAACAAATGCGTTCAGCCGGAGCCGGCAGACCGCTATCAGAGCGTGGACGAACTGCTGGACGACCTGAATCATATCTATAAATTTGACAGGGCGTGGAAAAAGTACCGGAACGCCAGACGGATCCGGGCGGCGGTCATCGTCGTCATGCTGGCAGCCTCTATGGGGCTGATGGCCGCGGGACGCATCATGATGGCGCAGGAGAAAGAGGACGCCTACGCCGCCCTGCTTGCCAGAGCCGGCAGCCTCTATACCTCCGATTTTGACGGTGCGGAGGCGGCGCTGGACGAGGCTCGGGCGCTGTTCCCGGAGCGGATGGACGCCGACCGGCAGGAAACCTACGCGCTGTATCTCAACGGAAAGTGGCAGGAATGCGTGGACTTCGGCACGCAGGCGCTGGAGCGCTTCGGGGCGGATGTCCAGACCCGGCTCACCGTGGCCTCCGCCCAGTTTGAACTGGGAGAATATGAGGCAGCGGCAGAAGGCTTTGCCCAGGGCGGCAGCCTGTCTGCGGACAATCTGCGGGATTACGCCGTGTGCCTTGGCCGTCTGGGGCGGATTGACGAGGCGGAAGCCCTGCTGGCAGATCTGACGGCGCAGGGCGCCGCATCGGATGTCACCACCTATGTGCAGGGGGAAACCTTCTACGCCAGAGGGGACTATCTCTCTGCGGAAGCCGCGTTCCTCACGGCGCTGGACGAAGCCCGGACGGACAGCCTGACCCGGCGGTGCTATCTCTCCCTGGGGGATTTGTACCGGGACTGCGCCGCCATGGCCCGGGTGAACCAGTCCCCCATTGCCCGTCCTGCCGCCAAATCGGCGGAACTGCTGTCTGCCGCCGTGGTGCAGGCGGGGATGCAGTATGACTCCGTCCTGTGGGAAATGCTGGGCATGGCTTATTTTGAAGCATACCGCGCCGGAGACGTCACGGATCCGGACTATCTGAACAAGGCGGCGGACTGCTTTACCCGGGTGATTGCGTTGGGGGTGACGAAGGACTATCTCTACAGCAACCTTTACACCATCTACTACGAGCAGGGCAGGTACGACCAGGCGGAGCAGGCGCTGGAGGACTATGAGGCCATGTTCCCTGACAGCTATCTGCCCCACGCCCTGCGGGGCATGATGCTCATCACCGTGGAAAATCAGAAGCCCCAGTCCGGCCGGGACTATCGCGCCGCCGTGCAGGAGTATGAAGCGGCAGGCGCTCTGATCCGCGGGGAGGACGACACCTCGTATTATCAGCAGCTGGGCAGTCTGATTGACAGCCTGAAGAAAAACGGCTGGCTTTGAGCCGGGAGCAATGCCCCGGCAATCTGGACAGACAGGAGATGGATGGGATGAGCACAGGACAACTGGTATTTTACGGCGGCGCGGCGCTGCTGGCGGTGACCATTCTGCTGGCGGTGGTGTTCCTGATTCGCAAACCGGTGTATACGCCGGAAAAGGCCGTCTATGACGGCGCAGCGCAGAACCGGACCCAGCCCTTCCGCAGCGGCTATCCCACGGATCCGCTGACGGTGCGGCGGGACACGCCGGAGAAAAAGGCGGAGGAAACCCTGCCGCTGGCAGAAGAGACGGTGCCCCTGACGCAGGAAACCCCTCCCTTGAGGGATGAAACGGTACCGCTGGCGGCGGAAGCGGTGCTTCCGGTGCAGGAAACGGTGCCTCTGACGGAGGAAACCGTGCCTCTGTCAGCGGATACTGCCCCATTGTCGGAAGAAACGGTGCCGCTGGCCGCAGCTGCACCGGAAAAATAAGGGGCGCAGTCCGGAGTTTCCGCCCCGGCACCCCTCTGCCCCGGCAAATACGAGGAATTGAAGACCCGAAGCCGCTGTTGTCCAGCGGCTTCGGGCCTGATTCATTCTTTCCAGAAGTCGAGGGAGCGTATCCGCTTTCCCTCGGAGTCATAGAGATACAGGGTGGTCTGATTGTCCCCGTAACCGCTTGCCAGCTTCACCCCGTCCATGGAATAGGTGTCGGAGTCTCCGTCCGGTTCCAGAATGGTAAAGGTGCTGCCCTGATAGCTGTAGCTGTACTTCAGCGTGCCGTTTTCATACACCTCCAGCGGAAGCCCCTGCTCATCTCTGGTGCAGGTATATTCATCGGTATCCTCAACCCGCCTTCCGGTAATGTCATCCTCCCAGAAGTCGCCGGTACTGCCGTCGGGATAGGTGGTCGTGGTGCGGATGGTGATGGCGCTGGCAGGCGCTTCCTTCTGCGTATAACGCAGGCTGCCGTCCTGGTCATACTCCTCGTAGGTTTTGTATCCGTCCGCGTCATAAGTCCAGATGGAATGGGCGCCGTTATTGTACTGCTCAACAAACCGTCCCTGAGCATCATACTGGGTAATGATCTGATAATCAGGATTCGCGCCGCCGTTGCTCCATTTTCTGCATTTGACCACATGGTTTGCGTCATCGTGCTCCAGCGTGTCCTCAAAGGTCAGGACGCCATCGAAATACACACGGTTTGCCGTCAGAGTCCCCTGCCCATCATACAGGCCTTCCCAAAATTGCCCGTCGGCCGAGGTAAAGGTATACCGGGCAAGGCTGCCGCCGGAAAATTCCCAGACCTCGGTTCCGGAATCAGACGTCCTCCTGTATTGGGTCAGTTCCCCGCCGGAAACGGTGCAGTCATCCCCCTCCGGCAGGATGGCCTGCCCGCCGGCGTCGTATTCCACAATCAGGTCGGTGCCCCAGTCGATGCCATAACCACGCACCAAATAAAAGACTGTCCAGCCTTCCACGGAGCCGTCCTCGGCAAGGGTTGTCTGTTTTTTCCTGCTGACGGAATCGTATTCGATTTCAATCGTGCCCAGCGGCCGGCCGTCCCCATGAAAAGAGGTTCTCCGGATCTCCCGTCCCTGTTCATCATAGGTGTATTCCGTATAGCTGGACAGGGTTCCGGCATCCTGTGCCGGCAGCAGCTGATCCAGCTTTTCCTGAATGGCCGGGTCACCGGTTTTGTCCCATCCGCGCTCCAGGGCATCCAGCGCTTTGGAGAGATCACCCTGCCCCAGATAGGCGTCGGCCAGCCCCAGATAGGCCTCCGGCTGCTTGGGGTCGATTCTGATGGCGGCCTCGAAGGCAATGACGGCCTCCTCATAGCTGCCGTCGGAGAGATACCGGACGCCCAGATCATACTGCTCCTGCCATGTGGAGCCGCCTGCCGGGTTTCCGCCGCAGGCCGTCAGCAGCAGGAGGGCGCCCAACATGAGAGCCAAAAATTTCCGCATATTCCGTTTCCTTTCCACATCGTCGATTGACACGGGAAAACACGCCGGCCGGCGTGTTTTCCCGGTGCTTTTCTTTTCATCTGCCATCTTGCCGGAGGCAGGCGGCGGCGCGTCAGATCTGCTCCTCTGTGTGCAGAAGGTGCGCCGATTCCAGCACAACCGGCGGCAGCTCCGGCTGCGCCGGTACTTTTTTGCGGAACAGCCGCTGAAAAATTCCCCGGGAGGGTACGGCGGCCAAAGCGCTTTCCTTTGTTTTGCAGAGAACAACCGTGATGTTGTCGGTTTCCCCCCTGCTTTTGCAAAGTTCTGCCAGCCGGAAGGCGGCGTCCTGCATGACGCTCTGGGTTCCCATGGCGGCGGGGTTCAGCGCCCCGGCCAGTTCTTCCTCCGCCAGTTCGTGGCAGAAGCCGTCCGAGCACAGCAGATAGACGCTGTCCGGCTCCACCCGGCACTCCGTAAAGGCGGGGATTACCTCCCGCCCGATGCCGATGCACTGCAGCAGCACATTTTTCTGAGGGTGATGCCGGGCCTCCTCCCGCGTAATGCGCCCCTGCTGAATTTCCCGCTCCACCAGTGACTGATCCTGCGTCAGCTGTGTGACGCCGTTTTTCACCCGGTAGATCCGGGAATCCCCCACGTTGACCAGCAGGCACCGGCTGTTGACCGCCAGCAGAGCCGTCAGGGTGGAGCCCATCTGGGCGCCACTCTGCGCCCCATGGGCGGCAATGCGCAGGTTCAGCTGCGCAATCAGATCCGTCAGCTGCTGCCGCGCTGCCCCGAAGCCCTGCGCGGCGGCCAGCAGTCCCAGATTGGCGTCAAACCACGTTTCCAGCCCCCGGATTACCGCGGCGCTGGCCAGTTCGCCCTTTTCAAGGCCGCCCATGCCGTCGCACACCGCCGCGAAGAGCATCTCGCCGCCCTCAGGCAGGGAAACCCGCCGCAGGCAGAGACTGTCCTGATTGGTGGATTTCCGGGTGCCGATGTCCGTATAGACCGCCGTTATATAGTCCACAGGTGATCATCCTTCCAGTGTAAAGGTAAACTCCTCATTGGCCAGACGCAGAGCCGCGCCGTTTTCCAGCGGGTGCAGCTGGTGAGGCGGCAGCAGGACGCCGTTGAGATAGGTCTTGTTGGTGGAGCCGAGGTCCCGGATCAGCCAGACGCCCTCCTGCGTCACGATTTCGGCATGGCTGCGGCTGATGGTGGGATTGTCCCCGATGCAGTAGTCCACCTGACCGGCCTCCTTGCCGATGCGGAAGGTGCCGCCGTGGATTTCCACGCGGCTGCCGGTGCTTTTGCGCACCAGAAAGGCTCTGGGCTGGGGGGCCGGTTCCGCTTCGCCCAGAAGGATGGTTCCCCCGGGGGCGTCCAGAATAACCGTGCCGCCGCAGTTGGGCTCTGCCCCGGGAGCCGGAGGCACCGGGACAGGCGGGTGGATGGCAATGGGCGGTACTGCAGGGGGCGCCACAGGCACTGCGGCAGAAGGTGCCGCCTGCGGCGCAGCGGGCGCTGCGGCAAAGGCTGCCGGAGCCTGCGCCTGCACCGGTACCGCCGCAGGGGTGTGGTTCGGTGCTGCCGCAGGAGGCGCGGCGGGCGTGTGAACCGGCGCCGGAGGGGTATACCAGATTCCGCCGCCGGGCGCAGCAAGCGCCTCCTGTACCGCCGGCTGCACGGGGGTCTGAGCCGCCGGACGCAGCAAACGCTCAAATTCGTTCAGGGTGAAAGCACCGGGACGATCCAGAAACGCCGTCAGTTCGTTCAGGAAGGTCACCTGCTCATAGGTGCTGCGGTTGACCTTCCGGGACAGCTTCCGCAGGAAGTCCGGAATAGACGCATCCCGTTTGCTGTCCCGCAGAGGCAGATAGATCATGTGCAGGGAGCGATCCTGCAGGGCGATGTAGATCTGGTCAACGTCCAGCACCAGATTCTTGTAGTTCAGGTAGACCGCCTGCATGGCGCGGAACAGTTCCGTAAACTGCAGCAGAAGTTCCACAAACTGCTCCCGGCTCAGAATGCAGGAGAGATAGAATTCCAGGGTGGTAAACGGCGTGATGTCATAGTCAATGACGTTGTTTTTCCTGCCCTGCACCGCAACGGGAGGGATCAGTGCCGGGACGGCGCCGGAGGCCAGCAGCTCAATCTCCTTGGGATCGAACTGCTCCTTCCAGCCCAGCTTTGCCGTAAAGTACCGGGTGGTTCCCTTTTTTGCAGCAGATAATTTCATGTTGTTTCGGCTCCTTCCCCTCAGACGCTGCCGTTGTCCGGCGTGTGTCTGTTCAGCCACTGTTCCGTGGAGCTGTACTGCTCCACCGCCTGATCCACCAGACCGGAGAGACGCTTCCCGCGGCTTCTGACGGCAGCGGCGGAGGTATCGGCGCTTTTCAGCTGCTTTCCGATCTGATAGCGGGACTGAATGTCGGAATCCACTCTGCGCCGCAGCTGGGAAAGGGTTTCCTCCACATCCTCCATCTGCTTCAGCAGCTTTTTCAAATCCCTGTTGGCGCTGTTCACGCCGCTGAAATTGATTCGGATTTTTGCCATGGCTCAACTCCCTGCTCTTTCCGCGGCGGCGGCCGCCTCTTCGGCAGCCTCCTCCGCCAGAATATCCTCAATTGCCTCGTCCATGTCCCGGTACAGGCTGTTCAGCCGGTCGGTCAGCTTTCTGCTGCGGCCGGACAGATCCTCCACCACCCGGCTGAGGTACCGGGTTTCCGGCGCAGACCAGGACTGGTTCAGCGCTGTGCCATAGCGGCGCAGCCCCTTTTCAACGGCCTGCATCTGCTTTGCGCAGCGTTTGATTTCCGCCAGCTGCCTTCTGGCCATGGTTTCGTTCAGTGACATTTGCTCACCTCATATCAGAAATGCTCAGACTGTGCCGCCGGAATTGTCCGGGGGCAGGAACTCCCACTGGCTGTTGCTGTAATCGCTCATATCCACATAGACCGCGCACTTGACATGGACATCGGGATTGTCCTTCAGCGCCACGGACACATAGGTAAGGCCCACGCCCACCGGTGTTACGTTGCCTTCCCCATCCACCGTGGCCACGGAGGGATCCTCCGAAGACCAGACGCAGTCCGGCGGCAGCTCCCCTTTGTCCCCTTTGCCGATTTCGGGATTCCACAACATTTCCAGCTTCTGCGCCGGGGCGTTATCGCCGTCGAATACCAGCAGATAGGACTTCAGATCCAGTGTGCCCGCATCGGAGGCATACGCCGGCTCTTCCACATCCTCCGCATAGAATTCAAAGGGGGTAAAGACGTTGGTGCAGGTTTGCACCGGGTGGAGGAAGTCAAAATTGTCCACATGATATTTGAGGAACGTATCCGTGCCCTTGGGGAAGAAATTGATTTCAAACCCGCTGATATGGAGTTTCTTCAGGAAATCCGCCGGATTGAATGTCAGCTTTCCTACCCAGCTGGCCTTGATCTCCGTGCAGGTTTTGGTGAAAAGCTCAATATCCCCTTCCGGCAGGTTCAGCTTTGGCGTTCCCTCTATGTTGTTGGCTGCCGCGTATTCCAGTGCGGCGTTCAGCACCGCGTCCGGTGACGATCGGATTTCGATGTTCTGATTTGCCTCCAGCGTGCCGATGGCCGCCCCGTCAGCTGTTGTTTCGCTTTCCAACTGATGCATTTCCCCGTCTACCAGATGGATCGTCAGAGAGGCTTCCAGCCCGGCGCCCAGCTGTGCCGAGAGATCCAGCACCTTCCACTTGTTCAGGATTTTCAGCGCGATGCCCGGGCCGGCGGTCAATTCCGCCTTTGCCTTGAACTGCAGATCCGCATCTGCGGAGGTGGTCTTGATCTTCCGTATATTGCCGTTGCGGTACTCAATGCCCTGGGCGCCGGAAATCGTCAGAGACGCCGAGATCTCACCCGTTATCTTGAAGCAGAGCTTCAGTTCCAGCTTCACCTGGGCAATGCCGCCCTCCACCAGGGACCAGGAGCCGATGACGATCTCCTTGCCCTTGATCCTGTCGGCACCATTGGCGGATGCATCCCGCCATTCACTGCGGGTGAGGTTGGTCAGGAATTTCCCGTTGCCGTTGTTATAGGGGGCATAGAGTTTATCGACCCAGGTGAAGCTGGCGCCGCCGCTGACCTTCACCTGATAATTCAGCCGGGTAGTCAGGGTTTTCAGGCCGCTGAACACACGGTAATCAATGTCATTGGTCAGCGCAATATTGGAGAGTTCAAGACTTCCGGAGAGGCCGGAGGTCTGGTTTCCCTTCTTGTCCTTTTCCACCGGTGCCTTGAACCCGATGGAAACGGAGTTTCCGCTGTACTTCCCCTCAATGGTTACGTCGCCGACCTTAAATTTGATGGAACCACTGCCAAGGGCCGTCTGCTGAAGGGCTGCGCCGGAGGTACCTCCCAGAAAATGGGCGCCGCCGGCACTCTTCCCGGCTCTGGCGCCGGAGGCGGAGCCGCCGGAGGGCATATGTACATTGCCGGCACCGTCCACAAAGACCGCCTGAGACAGGTCAGGAGCATAGGATTCCTGCACCACCAGTTCCTGCACCACGTCTTCCAGCTCCAGATCATCGCCATCGTCTTCCGTGATGATGTAGTAGCCGTTTTCCTCCCGGACGTATTCCGCTCTGGCGGCGGTCAGGCCTTCGGCACCGTCATACACGAAGGTGTCCCCCGGCTGGATGGAACCGGCGGAAACCGGGACGCGGATCTGCCCGTCAGTCACCTCCGCCGGCGTTTCCCGCAGATCCTGCACGCCCTCCTTCAGATCCAGTTCTTCCCGCTGCTCCGTAAACTGCTTGGTGGCCCAGATCTCGGCGGCTTTACGGACGGATGCCTCGGCCTCCGCATAATCCACCTTCTGCTTTTCCTTGATGTTCCCCTGATCGGTGGTTTCCACAAGGCCGTTGGCGGCGGCGGACGCCAGCTTTTCCTCGTCGGTGGCGGTGTCCAGATCCGGCACCAGCACCGCGGCGTTCACCAGCGCAATGGCCAGTTCCCCCCGGGGCACTCTGCCGCCCACGTCGTACTTCTGGTCGTCCGTGCCGATGATGTCCCACTCCACGCAGGCCTGCACCACGTCAAAATACGGGTTGTCGGCAGGAACCGATTCCAGATAGGGCTGGGCAGACTGATAGGTGTCCATGCCGAAGTAATCGCAGATCATGGTCAGCAGGTCACCTCTGGTAAACTCAGAGCCGCCGTCCTTCTTTCCGCAGCCGGACAGCAGTCCCGCCAGCATGGCTGCCGTCAGCAGCAGGGCAATCATGCGCTTCCTCATACTTCTTCCTCCCAATTTTATTCACACGGTCTGAACCGCCGGGGCGGTTCATATATCAAAGGCTTCTGCCTGAATTTCCAAAGTCGGTGGGTCTGCGGGGCATTGCTGCCCCGCAGACCGGTGGTGCGGCAATCAGATGAACTGGCTGCCGGCGTTGGTGTTCAGCGTGCTTTCGGTGGCCTCATACTGTGCGGCGGTGTTGTCCAGGAACTTGGCGTAGCTTTCAATGACTTCCTTGTAGGAGTCAAACTTCGGCTGCATGGCGGTGATTTTGGCGCGGATGGTATCGGAGGTGTCGGAACTCCACTGGGCTTCCAGACTGTTGATGGCGTTCTTGATGGTAATCAGCGTTTCGGTCAGCGTCTCGTTGTAGCCCCGCAGCTGGGAAGCTTTCGCCTTGACTTCTTCAAATGTAATTTTAACATCAGCCATAATTCATTACTCCTTTCAATTGTCCGGTCAGCGATCAGGAACCCTGAGACAGGGTCTTGGCAGCGCTGGCAATGTTGCTCTGCGTCTCGCGGTAGGCGGCAGCGCTCTTGCGCAGGTAGGCCGCATAATCCCGCATCAGCTTCTCCATGCGCTGGAAGTCGTCCCGGAAGCCCTCAATCTGATTGGTGAAGGCGGTGTTGTCGGTGCCGGACCAGGCGTTCTGCAGTTCCTGCACCGCGTTGAACAGGGCGGTGTAGTTGGAGTTGTAGGTATCGGCGCAGCCCTCTACCTGAGATGCCGTGCTGTCCAGCTGAGCGGTTTCAACGATGATGTGTCCTCTTGCCATTGTGAATTTCCCCTTTCTGATAATGGTGAATCATGATTGTTTATATCAACATGAGCCGGGATCCGTTTTTCAGGCCAAGGTCCCGAATCAGCATGTTTGCATTGAGAAAGCGGCCGCTTTCCCGGTCACAGAGAACGCTGTCCGCGTCCGCCTGATACAGCCCGCCGGACAGTTCCGAGAGGGAACCGGCGGCAAGTTCCGTCACCTGCCGCAGGGGCAGATTCTCCGGAATGGTGACATCGAAGCTTCTGCCGGCAGCCGGGACGTAGATTTCAACGGTGATGCGATTCATTCGTCAGCCTCCTCTGTCTTCTTCCGTCCCAGCAGCTTCATCAGCGTGGGTCTGCCCCGGCGGACGGCGTAGCCGAACCCGTCAGGCACCTCCGCGTAAAGGTCGCTGCTGATTTTCGCCAGCTTCAGGGCGTACTGGTCGCTGATTCCGTCGCCGGCCCACAGCCCGTCGTTCCCCGTCACAAAGCGTTTGTACCAGCCGCAGGCGGTGAGGGCGGTGATGCCCTTCACGGTGTCGCACACCAGAAAACGGATGTTGTATTCCGGCTCCGCCTTTTCCAGAAGGGTGTTCAGCCGGTCTTTCCCCTCTGCCGTCAGTCCGGAGAGAATGTCGGCAAGGCCGGTGAACAGCACCACCTGAAGCGGGTACTCCGGCAAAGGTTCCTGCTTCTGCAGGGCGGTTTTGTAGGTGTTGTTCCTGCGAACCATCTCGCCGAAGAGGTCAGCCGTCTTTTCCTCAAAGTTTCCGGCGGCATAGCTGTAGGCAGCCCCATCGTCGTCGGTAAACACCCCCCGGCCGTCCCACACGGAAACCGCCGCGTCCTTCAGAAGCGCCAGCGTTTCGGCAAGTCCCTGTGCGGGGCTTCCCAGACTGTAGGCGTCCTGCGCCGCCAGAATGGTGACGATGTTCTCCTGAAGGTTCAGCCTGCGAATCCGCAGGGAGGCCTTCTCCACCCCCACCGGGAAGGCTTCCAGAGACACCTGCTCCCGCATCAGTTCGCAGTCCACCTGCTCCGGCAGGGTCGGCACCGGCCTTGCCCGGACGTCGGCATCCTTTGCCAGCGCCGCCGCAAAGGCACGGATGGCCTCCGCGGAGTCGTCCTTCATGGCGCAGGCGGTCTGGAACTCGTAGGTGCGGTCGCTCTTGAAAATGCCGCGCCCCTTGATGGCGGAGGGATACACGCCGTCGGTGCTGCCCAGCAGCCCCACATAATCCGCCCGGTCGTTCAGCTGCAGAACCAGCGTCTGCTTGAAATTCTGGGCGATGCGGTAGCGCACGGCGCCGGCGCTGCTGGCTGTCACCACAAAGCTGATGCCGTAGGACAGGCCGTCCCGGGCCAGCTGGCTGAGGGTGTCCTCCAGCTGCTCGAACAGTTCGCCGAAGGCGGAGTAGTTGTGCAGCACCACCAGAATCTGAGGCACCTTCCTGCCGGTGCTTCTGCAATAACTCTGCAGGCTCCCGCCGTAGTCGGCAAACAGCTTCCTGCGCTGTGCCAGTTCCCCCGTCAGCATCTTGAAGAGGTTGGTAATGCGCTCCGTGTCGCCGGAGAGGAGCACGTCACCCACCTGCGGCGCCTTTTCAAAGGCTTTCAGGGATTCCTCCCCCAGATCCAGCAGGTACAGGTTCAGGGATTCGGCGCTGTAATGGCGCAGCAGGTCATAGAGCACGGACTGGAGCAGCATCACCTTTCCGCTGCCGGCGGTGCCGTAGATCAGGGCGTTGCCCTGCTCCGTCAGAGGCAGTGTCAGCAGCGCCTGCCGCTGGTTGAAGGGATCGTCCAGTTCGCCTGCCACAGGCGCCAGCGCCAGTTCGTCGGACACTGCGCCGTACTTCTCCCGGAGATCGTCCACATAAATCCGTGCCGGGATGGCGGGAAGCCACAGCTGCCGCGCCTGATTGCTGCCGGCCAGCGCGGACAGGTACTCCACCACGGAAACCACCTGACTGCGGGCGGCTTCCCCGGCGTCCTGCGCCGCTCTGGGCTTTGCCTCCCGGCGGACGCGCCCCAGATGGTCGATGACGGCCACGCTGTCATTGCGGTTTTTCGCGGCGCGCTCGGCAGGCCGGTAGGGGGCACCGCTCCATGCGGACTGCCCCATGGCAAACAGTTCGTTGAAGCCCACCTGCAGGTAGAACCGGCCGGTTTCGGCCAGTGCCGCCGCGTCAGGCCGCTTAATCATGTCCATACTGTCGGAGCGCTCCTGCACCTTCAGGCAGACCCGGAAGCGGCTGTTGCTCCAGATCTGGTCGTCCACTACGCCGGAGGGCTTCTGGGTGGCAAGAATCAGGTGGATGCCGAGGCTCCGGCCGATGCGGGCGGCGGAAATCAGCTGCTCCATGAACTCCGGCTGCTGGGCCTTCAGTTCGGCAAACTCGTCGGAGATGATGAACAGGTGAGGCACGGCCTCGCTGACCTGGCCGCTGCGGTACATCTTCTGGTACTTGTAGATGTCAATGGTGCCTTCCCCGGAGATGCGCCGGGCCTCGTTGAAAATTGCCTGCCTGCGGCGCAGTTCGCTCTGGATGGAAATCAGAGAGCGCTTCACCGCAGTGCCGTCCAGATTCGTGATGGTGCCTGCCAGATGGGGCAGGCGGATGCCCCGGACGGTATCCTCAAAGGCGCCGGCCAGACCGCCGCCCTTGTAGTCGATGAGGATGAAGGCCACTTCCTCCGGGCTGAAATTCAGCGCCAGAGAGAGGATGTAGGTAATGATGAACTCACTTTTGCCGGAGCCGGTCATGCCGGCCACCAGACCGTGGGGGCCGTGGAATTTTTCGTGGAGATCCAGCGTGAAGAGTTCTCCGTCTGTTCCCACACCCACCGGCACCTGTAAGGAATTGACAGGGTTGTTTTCCTTCCAGCGGGTCAGGGCGTTGAGATGCTCCACCTTGCCCACGCCGTACATTTCCAGGAAGGAGAGCATATCCGGCAGCTGATAGTGCTCACTGCCGCCGTCCAGCACCAGATTGGAAAGGCTCTTTGCCGCGGCGGTTTCGTCGATGCCCTCCGCCGTTTCGGGGCGGAAGGCCAGCCGCTGGCCGGAGGGTTCCCCTTTGGCGTATACGCAGGCGGTTTCCCCCTCCACTTCTACGACCCGGGAGCACTCTCTGGGCAGATCCTGCAGATCCTGCGCCACGCAGATGCAGGAGAAGCCGGCCTCCGCCGGGGCGCTCAGTGCCTGGGTAAAGAAGGCGTTCTTTTCCATCAGCTTCCGGTCTGTCATCAAAATCACATACCGGGGCGTCAGGTTCCCCCGCTGGCGGCTGAGGCTTTCCGTGCGCTCCGCCAGAAGGGGCTCCAGCTGGGCGGACAGTGCCCGTGCCTCCTGCTCACCGGCGGCGAAATAGCGGCTGGTTCCGGTGTCATCCCAGATGTGGGGCAGCCAGCGGGCAAAGTCCCAGTCCGGCAACTCCTCTTCCCCGGTCAGAACCACCAGCTTCACGTCCTCCGGGCTGTGCAGCGCCGCCGTCTGAAGCAGCAGGCTCCGGGTCATGGCCAGCGCCTTCTCCCGCTGTCCCAAAATGCCGCAGACGGGATTTTCCAGCAGGGAGAGGGTGACGGGCACATCCTTCAGCACCTTCGGCTCATCCTGAAGCCGGGCCAGATCGTGCATCAGGTAATCGTCTTCCAGCACAAAGCGCTGATCCGGGAACCGGAGGTTCACTGCCAGAGGCAGTTCTCCCAGTCCCAGCCGCAGCCGGAGGAAGTCCTCATGCTCCGGCGCCCGCTCCCACAGTCTGCGCTGCCGTTGGAAAATCCGCTGGGCGCATTCCTGCACGTCGGGGCTGTTTTCCGCCAGTATTTCCGCCTGCCGGGCGCTGAGCCGTCCCAGCCGGTCCCGGACGGAATCCAGATATTCCCGGTATTTGGCCTGCCGCAGCTGCTCTGCGGCGTTTTTCTTTTTCTTCTCGTGGCGCTTGGTGAGCATGGGCCAGAGCACCGTTCCGCACAGCATACTCAGGGACATCACCAGCGTGGGAATCACCGAACTGAGGGTAGAGGTGCCGGCCAGATAATTGCTGACGGCCACGGCCCCCATCACCAGAGAGGTGACGCCCATGGTCAGCGCCGGCCCCAGCAGCAGTGCCAGAGGAACCTCCTCCATGCGCTCCCGGTTGGGCGGGGCGTCCACCCGGATGTCCTCCGCCGTAACGCTGCGGCAGAACCGGGGGGAGCGGCAGAAAGGCTCCTCCTGCACCGGCAGGCTCTGCTCCGCCGGGGCTTCCGGCTCCTGCCGGCGGAAGGGGGTGACGGCGCCGGTGTTGACGCGGACGGTTCCGTCCGGGTCGTTGACGGCGAAGAACATCCCGCCGATGAGGATTTTCAGTCCCATGACAAACACCACGTCCCCGGGCTTCAGCTGCGCCAGCGCGGTGCGCTGGCCGTTGACGAAGGTGCCGTTGCTGCTCTGGGTGTCCACCACGCTCCACGCGCCGCCTTTGCAGATAAGCCTTGCATGGTGGGCGGAAACGTATTTGTTCTCAAAGACAATCTGGTTGTCCGGCGTCCTTCCCAGCGAGAGGTCGCAGTCCCCCTGCAGGCAGTACTTGCGGAAGGTCTGCCTGCCCCGGGTGTCCGGCTCCGCGTAAATCTGGCTGCGTTCGCCGGTGGCCCGGTCAACGGCGGAGATAACCCGGGTTTCCTCCGGCGCCAGCCGGACGGATTCCGCCGCCCTGCCGATTTCGTCCAGCAGTGTCAGGAACTCCCCGGACTGCAGCACCCACGCGTCCTCAAGCCCCTCGGCATTCAGAACCTTCCGGGGATGCCCCTGCCCGTCCGTATCGCTGAGCCAGTATTGACCGCTGACCCGCTCCGGAAGGGAGATGCTGTAAATCCTGTCCTTTGTTATCAGTGTTACAATCATTGCCGCACCTGCCGTTTCTCTTCCGCAGGGGCGTCCCCCGCGGTTGTTGATTTGATTGTAGCAGGTTCCTCTGCAAATTCCAGCCGGATGTAATAACTCAAGCAAAACATGTCATTTTTTAAGCCCGGTTTAAGCATATCCGGGGAAAACGGGGTGGAAACGCCCTGCCGGAAGTAAAAATAAAATGACCTGCCAAGGTGGAACGGAGGCAAAATCCGCGAAAAAGGCAGGCGTTTTTTGCAAAAAACGCCTGCCTGCTATTTCAAATCATTCAAAATTGTCCGTTTCTGCCGGAATTTCCGGAAATTCCGGAAATTTCGGAACGGCTCCTGCGGCGCCCGCCTCCGGGAAATCCGGCGGCAGCCCGTCAGGGCAGGGGCAGCATCACCACCGCGGTAAAGACGCCGTCGTCCAGTCCGGTCTGCACCTCCCCGCCGTAAGTCTCCGCAATCTGCCGCAGGATGCCCAGCCCGAGGCCATGCTCCGGCAGGCCGTCCACCGCCTGTGTCTCCGCTTTCGGCGCCGGCTTCCCTGCGGTGTTGCGGCAGCGCAGCACCAGACAGCCCGCCCGGAGCCGGGCGTCAAATTCAATCCATGCGGGGCGGCAGCCCCGGCAGCCGGCAATGGCATTGTCCATCAGATTGGAAATCAGGCTGCAAAGCTGCGCCCCCGGCAGGGAAAGCTGAAAGGGCAGGGACGCGGTGACGGTAAGGCGGATTCCCTCTCGGCGGCAGAGGGGCGCCTTTTGGAAAAGGACGGCATCCGCCACCGGATTGGCACAGTATCGGGCGCCGGCACGTTCCCGCAGACCGTCCTGCAGGAAATCCAGCTGCCGGCGGGCTTCCTCCCCCTGCCCCCGTTCCATCAGGGTGTACGCCGTCTGAAGCTGGTTATTCATGTCATGACGGAGTTGATTGACCGCGGAGATGACGCCCTGCATCTCCCGGTAATACCGGGTCTGGGTTTCCAGATGTTCCTCCGCCAGCCGAAGCCGCTCCCGCAGAAGGGCGGTGTCCCGGACATACCGCCCTGCGGAGAAGGCCGTCACCCCTGCGGCCGCGGTGCAGAGCAGCGCCGGCAGCACCGGCCAGCCGGGGACTCCGGACGTTCCCTCCTGCGCAATGTACAGGGAAATCAGCAGAAGTACTCCCTGACTCAGGGGCAGCAGCGCAAAAGACGGGCACATTTCCGCCGCCGGCAGGGAGCCATGCACCCGCAGGGCGAAAAAACGCGCCGCCATGGAGAGAATCAGAAACAGCGCCAGAGCGGAAAGCCTCACCGGAACCCTCAGAACACCTTTTAATGTTTCCCATGGCAGGCCGGTCTGGCCGTGCCATGCCAGCAGGCTCAACCCCTCCGCCAGCAAAAGCGCCGCCAGCTGTTCCGCCGTGCACAGCAGGGTTGTCCGGCGGGACACCGTTGTAAAGCCCTGCGGCAGCAGAAGCGCCGCGGCCGCCAGCAGGAGCCATACCGCCGCTCTTCCGCCGGGCGGAAGCGGCTGCCCTGCGAGTTGGAGGGAAACGGCCAGCGCCCCCCAGAGGGCGGCGTACCGTCCGGGATGGCGCAGCGGCACCGTGCCCGCCACGGCATCCGCAAAAGCGAGCGCCGACAGCAGAACAGCCGCCGGATTCAGCACGTCCGGCCATGCCATACTCAGGAGACGCCTCCTGCATACCGGGCGAAAATCTCCCGCACCTCTCTGCGCTTCGTCTGGCTGATGGGGATCACCTGCCCGTTATCCATCACGAAGGAATCCCCCCGGTACTGCTTCACCCGATCCATATTCACCAGAAAACTCTTGTGGCAGATCAGGAATCTGCGGTCTACCAGTTCGGCGAAGTTTTTCATTTTTTCGTAGGTTTCCATCTGCTCCTCATCCGTAACCAGCCGCAGGCAGCGGCCGTGGCTCTCCACATACAGCAGAGACGGCGCCGAGATGATGCGCAGCCCGCCGCCGGATTTGACGGGTACGCCGCTTTTGGCCTCCCGCTCATAGGCCTGACAGGCCAGTTCCACCGCGTGCTTCAGCCGGCCGTTGTCAATGGGCTTGACCAGAAAGCCGCAGTGCCGTGTGTCGTAGACCTCCGTGCAGTAATGCATATACCCGGTTACATAAATAACCTGCGCGGGAGAACTGGGACGCAGATACTTTTTAATCAGGTCAATGCTGCTTTTGCCGTTCAGTTCAACGTCCACCAGCAGCACGTCTGCGCCGGAAATATCCTGCCGGAGGGACACCTCCAGAGCGTCCGGGCCGTACATATGCTCCACGAAGCACCCGGGGTACAGTTCATGGAGCCGCTGAGCCATATCCATTACGAAAGCGGGATCATCGTCGCATACGATAAACCTCTTCATATTCCTTCCCCCCACCACACATTCTCTTTTGCCGGAATCTCCCATGACCTGAAGTCGTGCCGTGCAGGACACATCCGGCTTTTTCCTGATTCTATCATGCCTGTACCGCTTTCGCAACATCTTTTGTCCTTTTCCCGGGATTTTTGGAAATTTTAACGGTGATGCGGCGCATTTCCGCAATTTTTGCGTTCCGGAAGCGGCAGGCAGACGGCACGGTGCCGCTGCCTCCCCCCAAAAAAACCGGTCTGCCTGCCGCAGGGTTCCCCCGCCGGTCTGTTTGAAATCCCGCCTGTGCCTCCGGCCAGAATGTTCAGCACATAAACGCAGTCCGCCTCATGCGCGCTCTCGTTCTCCCGGAAGCGGCAGAAACCGCCGCAAGGCCCACGGTTCACGGGTGGTTTCCTGCAAATCCGCCGTCCCGGGCAGTCCTCGGAGGAAATCTGTCTTTATAAGTGCGGTTTCCTGTCTGCTGCCGGCAAAAGTCCTCTGCCGGAGCCATCCAAAGCGTGATCCTTTCATGGGAAATTTGACAATGCGGCGGTTTTGCGGTATCCTATAGCCGGAAATGACAGCAAAGACCCCGCACACCCAGTAGGAAGCAGGCCGAATCTCTGTGGCACCAATCTTAAGCAGCTTAACATAGCCCCAAGAGATTCCATTCGACCGGAACACACACTCAGGTGGAAAGAGGGATTTTTTTGACAGAAGAACAGGCCAAATCCACGTCAATCAATCAGGTTCTGCGAAGAATCAACCACAGAGCCGGCGGTCTTTACGACTTTCTGATGATTGTAGGCGGCATTTTGAACAACGTGGTGTACACCAGCCACGGTCAGCATCTGACCATGCTGGAAATCCGGATGCTGACCCTGATTCACGAGAATCCCGGCATCACCGCTGCGGACTTCTGCAGGCGCTGGAGCCGCACCCGGGGCGCCATGTCCCAGATGCTGAAGAAAATCGAGGAAAAAGGCTTTATTTTCCGGGAAAAAAGTAAAAACGGCAGCCGCGGTGTCGGTTTGTACGTCACGGATTGGGGTGTGGAAGCCATCAACGAATACACCATCCGGGACTTTCAGGACGATACCCACATCATCAGCCATCTGATGGAGGACTGCACCGAAGAGGAGCTCCGGGCCTTTTATAAGGTGATTGACGCATACTGCCGGCTTCTGCAGGAGCATCCGGAAACCCACTGGCGCGGATATTGAGCATTCCGCTTCGTTTCAGCAGGCTCTCCCGGAAAGGAGAGCCTGTTTCTTTTTGTGTCAAATCGTCCGCTCCGGGGAATCTGACCAACCGCAGAGCCAATTTTTGTGGAAGTTATATAGAAATCTGATTCCGTATTAGCCATTTAAAGTATATAAGTTTGGTGGGAATTGCATTGACAAAGGGCGACAGGGTGTGCTATAGTATCACCTATATTATATCAGTGTTTAGAAGCTAAACGCTGATGCCTGCCATAAGCAAATGTGATTTCGAAAAAGGAGGATTGTCTGATGGAGGTCCAGATGGACAAGCTGAAGGCGTATATCGACGCCCATCAGGATGAGTATCTTGCGCTGCTGCAGAAGTTCCTGCGTCAGCCCAGCATTGCCGCCACCAATACGGGTATGCGGGAAATGGCGGATCTGGTAGAGGAAACGCTCACGAAGATGGGATTTGAGGTGGAGGAGATCCCCACCGACGGGTATCCCATTGTTTACGGCTTCCTCAAGGGAGAAAGCGACCGCACCCTGATGTTCTACAACCACTATGATGTCCAGCCTGTGGATCCCATCGACGAGTGGGAGGTGGATCCCTTCGGCGGCACCATCAAGGACGGCAAGATCATCTCCCGGGGCACCGCCGACAACAAGGGGCAGATGCTCTCCCGCCTCATGGCTGTGGATGCCTATCAGAAGGTCTACGGCAAGCTGCCCATGAACATCAAGGTGATCTACGAGGGCGAAGAAGAGGTGGGCAGCCCCCATCTCAACGGCTTCCCCAGCCTCTATCCCGACAAGGTTGCCGCTGACGGCGTCGTCTGGGAAGGCGGCGGCCGGGATACCAACGGCCCGGCTCACATCACGCTGGGCGTGAAGGGCCTTGCCTATGTGGAGTTGCGGGTGCGCACCGCCAACATCGACGCCCACTCCTCCAACGCCCCCATCTGGAAGAACGCCGCGTGGCGTCTGGTCTGGGCGCTGAACACCCTGAAGAACGAGAAGGACGAGGTTCTCATCGACGGCTTCTATGATGACGTGGCACCCCTCACCGAAAAGGATCTGGCTTTCCTGAAGAGCATTCCCTACAACGAGAAGAGCGTTCTGGAAAAGATGGAGATGGACGGCTTTGTCAACGGCGTCACCGGCACCGAACTGCTGAAGAAGCTGATTTACGCCCCCACCTGCAACATCTGCGGCATCAAGAGCGGCTACATCGACCAGGGCTCCAAGACGGTGCTGCCCGCCTACGCCATGGCGAAGCTGGACTTCCGTCTGGTTCCCAACATGACCCGGGAGCGGGTGGTGGAACTGCTGCGGAAGCATCTGGACAAGCACGGCTTCACCGACGTGGAGATTGTCTCCATGCCCGGCGCCCCCGCCTACCGCACGAATCTGGACAATCCTCTGGTCAAGGCCGCCATCGCCGCCTCCGAGGAAACCTATCAGATTCCCCCTGCCATCTATCCCAACAGCTCCGGCACCATGGGCGTTTATTACTTCTGCCACGAGACGGGCATTCCCTGCGTGATGTACGGCGTTGCCAACGAGTTCTCTCAGGTGCACGCCCCCAATGAAAACATCTATGTGGAGGACTTCCTCCTGGGCATCAAGATGACGGCCAACGTCATTGACAAGTTCTCTAAGGCATAACTGCCTGAAAGATAAAATTGGAAAGAAAGAAGCAAGGAGAGCGAAAATGAAAAAAAGATTTTTGGCCCTGCTGCTTGCTGCACTGACAGTGCTGTCACTCCTGACAGGCTGCGGCGGCAGCAAGAGCGACACCGAAACCCCCAGCACCCCGGATGACACATCCGCCACGGAAGAGCCTAAGGTTCTGACCATCGGTATTTCTTCCGATCTGATGACGCTGGATCCTCAGGCTCACGCCCAGACCGTAACGGACAATATGTTCCAGATGATCAGCGTGCGTCTGTTCCGCCGCAGCAACGATATGTCTCTGGTTCCCGAGATCGTCACCGATTATGAGATCGTGGACGACACCACCTGGAAAATGACCATCCGCGACGATGTGGTCTTCTCCAACGGCGATCCTCTGACCGCTGCCGACGTGAAGTTCACCATCGAGCGTGAGGCCACCGATACCTCTCTGGTTGAGAACAACTTCTGGAAGGGCATCGAGAGCGTGGAAGTCATCGACGACCACAGCTTCTACATCCACACCTTTGAGGCCAAGCCCGACCTGCTGTCCCTGCTGGCCAAGTCCGGCGGCGACATCATGCCCTCCAAGTACATTGAGGAAGTGGGCATGGACGAGTACATCAAGGATCCCATCATGGCCGGCCAGTACAAGCTGAAGGAGTGGATCCCCAACGATCACTTCACTCTGGTCAAGAACGATACCTACTACGGTGAAGCCGGCATCTGGGACGAGATCACCTTCCGTCCCATTCCCGAGTCCTCCACCCGCGTGTCCGAGCTGCTGACCGGCGGCGTGGACATCATCGACAACGTACCCCCCAATGAATGGGATCGTATCAACAGCAGTGAAAACGACCGCATGGTCACCGGCGACACCAGCCGTATCCTGCTGCTGAACATCCGCTGCACCGAGGGCACCGTCACTGCCGATCCCAAGGTGCGTGAGGCCATCGAACTGGCCATCGACAAGGATCAGATCTGCAACGAACTGCTGCAGGGCGCCGGCACTCCCACCCGTACCCGCGTGGGCAGCGGTGTCACCGGCTTCAACTGGGATCTGTTCGGTTCCGAGAACGCCAACCTGTACAACCCCGAGCGCGCCAAGGAACTGCTGGCTGAGGCCGGTTATCCCAACGGCGGCTGCCCCATCACCTACACCGCCGGCAAGGGCAAGACTCTGATGGACAGCGAAATCGCCCAGATGTGCACCGCCATGCTGACTGCCGTCGGCTTTGACGTGAATCTGGAAATCGTGGACGCCAGCGTCCTCAGCGACACCTGGACTTCCAAGACCAATAAGGAAATCATCCAGATCGCTCTGGCCGACTCCCAGTATGACGCCGCCTATCCTCTGATCCACTATGGCGACAAGAACCGCGTTGCCGGTCTGACCGACTATGACAGCAAGGAGTGCCAGGATCTGTATCAGGCTGCTCTGACCAACATGAATCTGGAAGAGCGCGCCAAGCAGATGGAGGAAATTCAGGCCATCGCTGCCGAGGATCGTCCTCATGTCTGCCTGTGCCAGCTGAAGAACCTGTTTGGCGTCAGCAACAAGATCAACTTTGAGCCTCGTATGGATGATTTCTACATCCCCAACGAGATCACTCCTGCCAACTGATTGTAGACCTTATTTCTGCAAGACGTAATAAGGAACCGCAGCAGGAGGAGGATTGACGTCCTCCTCCTGCTGTTTTTCATATCCGGAATTCGGCTTACTGTATGATGGAGGAAACAGCTATGCAGCGCATTCAATTAGATGACTTTTTGAATTACAAATTTCTCTCCGCTGTGGAATATGCTCCGGACGGAACCCATGCGGCCTTTGTCGTATCGAAAGCCGATCTGGATCACAACGGCTATCTCAGCTGGCTGTACCTGTATGATGCCGCAAAGGGCGATGTCCGCCAGCTGACCACCTGCGGACAGGAAAAATCCTTTGTCTGGCTGGACAACAACACCGTCCTCTTCCCGGGACTGCGGGATCCGGCGCTGAAAAAGCGGGTGGAGGCCGGAGAACCCTGGACGATTCTCTACACTATTGACATCCGCGGCGGCGAAGCTCGGGAATACGCCCGGGTGCCTGCCAAGGTGAAGAAGATCAGGCCCATGGCAGACGGCCGTCTGGCCATGGTCTGCGAGGTCAACAACGACATGCCCAATCCCCACGATTATCAGGGGGAGGAGCGGGAAAAGGTGCTGGCCATGCTCCGGGAGGAAAACGACTACATCGTGGGCGACGAGGTGCCCTTCCTGCGGCAGGGCATGGGCGTCCAGAACGGTCTGCGCAGCCGTCTGTTCCTCTTTGACCGCAAGGACGGCAGCCTCCTGCCTGTGAGCCAGAAGTGGGCCAACGTGGACTTCTTCAGTGTCCGCAGCGACGAGATTATCTACGCTGCCATGCCCTTTGAAAAGGATAAGCCCTTGATGTATTCCTGCGGCGTGTACTGCTATACGCTGGCAGACGGCAGCGTCAAACAGCTGCTGCGGGACGATGTCTACCGCTTCCGCTATATGGACTATCTGGGGGATGAAATCGGCATTGCGGCCTCGGATATGAAGCGGTGGGGTCCCAACGAAAACCCCTACTTCTACACGCTGGATCACGAGGGCAATCTGACCCTCCGGGTGAAGAACGAGGAAAGTGCGTGCAGCTATGTGATTACCGACTGCCGGTACGGTAGCGGCTCCGCCGATTTCCGCCATCTGGACGGCGATGTGTACTATCTGGCCGGGAAAGGCGGCAGCGCGGTGATCCGCCGTCTCAACGCCGACGGCACCTTTGAGGATCTGACGGACGAGAACGGCGCGGTGGACTGCCTGGCCGTCACCCACGGCGAAATCCTCTGCATTGCCATGCGGGGCACCCACCTTCAGGAGCTGTACAGCCTGAAAGACGGCGTCCTCCGGCAGATTACCCATTTCAACGACTGGGTGGAGCAGGAGCGCACCGTCAGCACCCCCGAGCATTTCACCTTTGAAAACGACGGGTACACGCTGGACGGCTGGATTATGAAGCCGGCGGACTTCGACCCCTCCAAAAAGTATCCCGCCATTCTGGACATTCACGGCGGCCCCAAGTGCGCATACGGCCCCATCTTCTACCATGAACTGCAATACCGTGCCAATCACGGCTACATTGTGATTTACTGCGACCCCCGCGGCAGCGAAGGCCGCGACAACGAATTTGCCGATGTGATCGGCAAATACGGCACCATTGACTACGAAGACCTGATGAAATTCACGGATGAGTGCATTGCCCGCTGCCCCCAGATTGATACGGAGCGCATGGGTGTGGCCGGCGGTTCCTACGGCGGTTTCATGACCAACTGGATCATCTGCCACACGGACCGCTTCCGCTGCGGTGCATCTCAGCGGGGAATTTCCGATCAGGTGGCACACTTTGCCACCTCCGACACCGGTTACCGCTTCCCCATGAATCAGGCTATGGGCGCAAACATCTGGGAGCACCACGACGCCTTCTGGAACGGCTCTCCCCTGAAGTACGCCAACCGGTGCAAGACCCCCACCCTCTTTATCCATTCCAACGAAGACTATCGCTGCCCCCTGCAGGACGGCATTGAAATGTACACGGCGCTGAAGTATTTCGGCGTGGACACCAGAATCGTGATCTTCAAGGGCGAAAGCCACGAGCTCAGCCGCAGCGGCCGGCCCACCCACCGGATCCGCCGCATGAAGGAGATCACCGCCTGGCTGGACAAATACCTGACCCCTGACTGCGGCTGATGTGCCGCGGTTCCGGCACCGGCAGTGCCCCCATCGCTGCCGCCCTGCCGCTTATACTCGTTATGAGGTGATGACATGGCTAAATATCTTGTTCGACGGATCCTTCAGATCATCCCCGTTCTGATTATCATCAGCATGATCGTCTTTCTGCTGGTGAACGTCACCGGCGACCCCACCAGCACCATGCTGCCCCCCACCGCTTCCGATGAGGAGCGGGACGTGCTGCGGGAGGCACTGGGACTGAACGAGCCGTTAACGACTCAGTACCGCATCTTTATTACCAACGCCCTCCACGGCGACTTCGGTACCTCCTACCGTTATCGCCTGCCGGCCTCCGAGCTGGCAATCCAGCGGATTCCCGCCTCCGTGCAGCTGGCAGGCGTGTCTCTGCTGTTCTCCATCCTCATTGCCATTCCGCTGGGCATTCTCAGCGCCCAGTTCCGAAACAGCCCATTTGACCTGATTATCAGCGGCATTTCGGCACTGGGACGAGCCATGCCGGGCTTCTGGGTGGCCATTATGCTGATTCTGCTGCTGGCAGTGCAGCATCAGATTTTCCCGGTTTCCGGCCGGGGCACCATCATGAATCTGATATTGCCGGCACTGACGCTGTCCTTCGGAACCTCGGCCACCATTATCCCGCTGATTCGTTCCAATATGCTGGACATCATGCATCAGGATTACATCCGCACCGCCCGCAGCAAGGGCCTGCGTGAAAGCGTGGTCATCTGCAAGCACGCCTTCAAGAACGCGCTGGTTCCCGTGGTCACCATCGTGGCCCTCCAGATTCCCGGCCTCATCGGCGGCGCCCTTATTACGGAAACCGTCTTCGCATGGCCGGGTCTGGGACAGCTGCTGGTGCAGTCCATCACCAACCGGGATATGTGCGTGGTACAGGTCTGCATCTTCCTGATTGCCCTGATTACGCTGGTAGCCAATCTCATTGCGGATATTGTCTACTGCCTCATCGACCCCCGCATCAAGTACTGAGAAAGGAGCCTTACCATGTACGAAAACGAAACATTCGGCGCCCGCGCCAAGGCTTTTTTCTCCCGCTGGGGACGGCTGCTGCTGCGCAGCAAGACCGGTATGCTGGGTCTGATTCTCGTGTTGGCCTTCACTCTGATTGCCATCTTTGCCCCGCAGCTGGCCGGCCATGACCCCACGGCACTGAACCCCGGCAACATGACCACCCCGCCCTTCTGGATGAAAGGCGGCAGCATGGAGTTCCCTCTGGGCACAGATAACCTGGGCCGCTGCATCCTCTGCCGGATTATGTACGGCACCCGGGTTTCCATGCTCATCGGTGTCTGCTCCGTGATTGTGGCCGGTATTATCGGCACCCTCTTCGGCCTTGTGGCCGGCTACTACGGCGGCATCTGCGACAGCATCATCATGCGGATTACCGACGCCTTCCACGCCATTCCCCGTACCCTGCTGGCCATGGTGCTCATCAGCGCCGTGTCCGGCGGCATTCCCACGCTGGTATTCGTCATCGGCTTTACCGGGTGGATTCAATACGCCCGCCTGATCCGAAGTGAGGTGCTGAGCCTGAAGAACCGGGAGTTTGTAAAAGCTGCCATTACCATCGGCACCCCCAACAGCACCATCATCCGGCGGCACATCATTCCCAACGTGATGTCCTCCTTTATCGTGGTGTCCACTCTGGCCGTGGCCAGCAGCATCATTGCGGAAACCTCCCTGAGCTTCCTGGGGCTGGGCATCCAGTCCCCCCAGATCTCCTGGGGCGGTATGCTCTCCGACGGCCGGAACTATCTGGCCACCCACTGGTGGATCGCTACCTTCCCCGGCATTGCCATTACGCTGGCCGTTCTGGGCATTATGTTTCTGGGCAACTGGATCCGGG
This sequence comes from uncultured Dysosmobacter sp., assembly GCA_934636905.1. GTDB lineage: Bacteria > Bacillota > Clostridia > Oscillospirales > Oscillospiraceae > Oscillibacter. Next base: position 30,191 of record CAKUBJ010000010.1, read on the forward strand.
ACGTGCTGGATCCCCACAACCAAGGTTTGCAGTAACCGGGAAGCAGGTGTGATATGAAGCAAAATGAGATTATCCTGGATGTTGAGCACCTCAACACCTATTTCCGCACCCATGACGGCCGCGTCAAGGCGGTGGATGACCTTTCCTTCAGCGTGAAGAAGGGAGAACTTCTGGGCATCGTCGGCGAATCCGGCTGCGGCAAAAGCGTCACCATGCTCTCCATTATGGGTCTGGTGGATCGTTCCGCCATGGTGGAGGCCGAGAAAATCGACTTTCAGGGGCAGGATCTCTCCAAAATGTCCAAGGAGGAGATCCGCAAACTCCGGGGCAGCGAGATGTCCATGATCTTTCAGGAGCCGCTGACCTCCCTGAACCCTCTGTTTACCATCGGCAACCAGCTCTATGAAATGGTGAAGATCCACAGCAAGGAAAGCCCCGCCAAAATCAAGGAGCGCTGCATCGAGATGCTCCGTCTGGTGGGCATTCCCCGTCCGGAGGAGGTCTACAAGAACTATCCCAACACCCTCAGCGGCGGTATGCGCCAGCGGGTCATGATTGCCATGGCGCTGTCCTGCAACCCCAAGCTGCTGGTGGCGGACGAGCCTACCACCGCGCTGGACGTCACCATTCAGGCGCAGATTCTGCGGCTGATGAAGCGGCTGATGTCCGAAATTGATACCTCCATCATCTTCATCACCCATGATTTGGGCGTCATTGCCGAAATCGCCGACCGGGTCATCGTCATGTACGCCGGCCAGATTGTGGAGATGGCGGATGTGTTCACCCTGTTCAAGAACCCCCTGCACCCCTATACCCAGGGTCTGATGAAGAGCACCATCAAGGTGCACGAACTGGAGGACAGCCTGAACCCCATCGACGGCATTGTTCCCGGCCTTTCGGATATGCCGGAGGGCTGCAAGTTCAACCCCCGCTGCTGCCGCAAAGGCCCCAACTGCACCGGCGACCGTCCCTGCCTCTACGAGGTGGAGCCGGGACACTTCGTCCGCTGCGGCAAATATGCCGGTTCACCCGTTGTAAAGGAGGAAGCCGCCCATGAGTGAAAAAGTGAATGCTGCCGGACAGGCTTCTCCGGAATACCTTCTGGAAGTCAACCATCTCTGCAAGTACTTCAACGTCAACAAGAGCCTGCTGAACCGCAAGCCGGTGTATCTCCGGGCGGTGGATGACGTCAGCTTCCGCATCCGTCCCGGCGAAACTCTGGGCGTGGTGGGGGAATCCGGCTGCGGCAAGTCCACGCTGGGCAACACCATCATCCGCCTGCTGGACGCCACCAGCGGTCAGGTGCTGTTTGACGGCAAGGACTTCACCTCCCTCAGGGGTGAGGAACTGCGGAAGGCACGGGCCAATATCCAGATGATTTTTCAGGACCCCTTCTCCTCTCTGAATCCCCGGATGAAGGTCTTTGACATCATTGCCGAGCCTTTCCGCACCCACCATGTCTGTGCCTCCGGCCAGCAGCTGCGGGAGGAAGTGTTCCAGCTGATGGATGAGGTGGGTCTGCCCCGCTCCTCCGCCTTCCGGTATCCCCACGAGTTCTCCGGCGGCCAGCGGCAGCGCATGGGCATCGCCCGGGCGCTGGCACTGAAGCCCAAGCTGATTATCTGCGACGAGCCGGTGTCCGCACTGGACGTGTCCATTCAGGCGCAGATTCTGAATCTGCTGTCCGACCTTCAGAAGAAGTTTAACCTGACTTATATCTTCATTGCCCACGGTATGCCCACGGTGAAGCACATCAGCACCAACGTGGCCGTGATGTATCTGGGCAAAATCATGGAGTTCGCCCCCAAGAAGGAACTGTTCTCCCACCCCATGCACCCCTACACGGAGGGACTTTTACAGGCCGTTCCCATCCCCGACCCCACCCTGCGGGACGAGGAAAACGGCCCCATCCTCAGCGGCGACGTGCCCAGCCCGGTGAATCCGCCGGCGGGCTGCCGCTTCTGCACCCGCTGCCCCTATGCCAAGGAGCGCTGCCACACGGAAGCCCCGGAGTTGGTTTCCCGGGACGGCAGCGACCATCTGGTGGCCTGCCATTACCCGCTGGAAAACGGGCAGGGTATCCTGCGCTGAGCGCTGCGTTCAACGGATTTTCTGTTGAGAAACGAGGTTTACTGTGGCTGAAAACAACCAAAACGGGCTGCCCCGCCTGAAAAGTGACCTGCCGGATCACATGGATGTGGACTATGCCGGCGCCCGGGGGCTGATGTATGGCTGCGGCTATACCGACCAACAGCTGGATATGCCCCACATCGGCATCATCAACACCTGGAGCGACTGCAATCCCGGCCACATCCATCTGAAGGAGCTGGAGGCCGCCGCAGAGCGGGGCATCCGGGAGGCCGGCGGCCTTCCCTTCCACTTCAACGGCGTCAGCGTCTGCGACGGCATCGTCAAGCCCGCCTACATTCTTCCCTCCCGGGATCTGCTGGTCAATGAAATCGAGGTCATGGCCGAGGCCAACATGATGGATGCGCTGGTGATGATCGGCACCTGCGACAAGGTAATTCCCGCACTGCTGATGGCCGCCGGGCGGCTGAATCTGCCCACGGTCATCGTTACCGGCGGGTACATGGAAACCGCATCCTGCCATGGGCACTATGTGGACTACATCGATGTCGGTTCCAGCATTACCAGAGTTCTCCGGGGCGAAATGAGTCAGGAGGACTATCAGGAACTGCTTCACAGCATCGCCCCCGGCCCCGGTGCCTGCGGCATGATGGGTACCGCCAACACCATGAGCATGATCTGCGAAACCATCGGCATGAGCCTGCCGGGAAATTCCTGCCTGCCGGCGGTGTCCCCGGAACTGCGGAAACTTGCGTATCAGGCGGGGAAGCGGGTGATGGATCTGTGGAAGGAGCAGATTACCCCCCGGCAGATCATCATCCCCGCCTCCATTACCAATGCCATCAAGGTCTGCATGGCCATGGGCGGCTCCACCAACACCATCATCCATGTGCCCGCCGTGGCTACGGAAAGCGAACTGGACATGGACTGCAGCGCCATTTACGCCGCTGCCAGCGAAGAGATTCCCCTGCTGGTGGGCATCCGTCCCAACGGCCCCCACTGCATGGAGGACTTCCGCCGGGCCGGCGGACTGGGCGCCGTACTCCATGAGATCCGGGAGCATCTGGATCTCACCTGCGCCGGCGTCAGCGGCCGTACTCTGGGGGAAACCATCCGGGACTGCGCCATTCTGGATTCTTCGGTGATCCACACGCTGGCACAGCCCCTGAGCCGGGACGGCGGCATGGCGCTGTGCCGGGGAAATCTGGTGCCGGAGGGGGCGTTCATCAAACTCTCTGCGGTGCCGGAAGCCCTTCGGAACACCTTCCGGGGCAGGGCGCGGGTTTTTACCAGCGTCCATGAGGCCACGGACGCCCTGCGGAACGGAGACATCCACGCAGGGGACGCCGTTCTCATCATCTATCAGGGCGTGAAGGCCGGGCCGGAAACCGCCTACAATTTCACCACGGAACTGAAGGGCAGTCCGCTGAAGGAGTCCGTCTGCGTCATTACCGACGGGCGCCTCTCCGGCGCCGCTTCCGGTGCCTGCTTCAGCTACGCCTCTCCGGAGGCAGCGCTGCGGGGGCCGCTGTGCGCCGTGCGGGACGGAGACATCATTACCTACGACCTGCCCAACCGCCGGCTGGAGGTTGATCTGACGCCTCAGGAACTGGAGCGCCGGATGGCGGAGGCTCAGCTGCACCCGACGCCGAAAAAGGGCTATCTGAAGGTTTATCAGCACTGTGTCGGCTCCGTCCTCAAGGGCGCCGTGCTGACCTGATTCCATTAAATCCGGCAGGTTTGCCGACCTTATAAAATAGTTGTGTTGTCAAATTTTTTAAGAGAGGATACGATTATGAGCGAAAAGAAGAGAATGATCAACAGCGATCTGGAAGACCGCATGACACTGGACTGGCAGGGCACCCGGGCGTTCTTCTACGGCATGGGCTACAACGATGCGGACATTGAAAAGCCCCGTGTCGGCATTATGAACACCTGGAACGAGATCAACCCCGGCCACATCCATCAGCAGCCTCTGGCGCAGGCCGTCCGTGAGGGCATTATTGAAAAGGGCGGCCTGCCGTTCCTGTTCTACGGCGTGAACCTCTGCGACTGCGTAGGCGGCGGCGACTTCGTGCTGCCTTCCCGTGACCTGCTGGTCAACGAGATTGAACTCAACGCCAAGGCTCACCATCTGGACGCCATGGTGCTCATCGGCACCTGCGACAAGGTGGTTCCCGCCATGCTGATGGCTGCCGGCCGCGTCAACATCCCCACGGTCATTGTCACCGGCGGTTACATGGAAACCCCCTATCTGGACGGCGAGCACGTGGACTTCATCGACATCGGCGCCAGCATCTCCAAGGTCAAGGAAGGCAAGATGTCCATGGAGAAGTTCAATGAACTGATCCACGTCTGCGGCCCCTGCAAGGGCGCCTGCGGCATGATGGGTACCGCCAACACCATGAGCATGCTGACGGAAACCATGGGTATGTCCCTCCCCGGCAACTCCACTACCGCCGCCGTTTCCGGCAAACTCATCAACCTCAGCCGTGAGGCCGGCCGCCACGTCATGGATCTGTGGGAGAAGAATATCCGTCCCCGTGACATCATTACCGAAAAGGCCATTACCAACGCCATCCGGGTCTGCATGGCCATCGGCGGCTCCTCCAACACCATCATCCATATCCCTGCCGTGGCCACCGAGGCCTGCCTGGATATGGACTGCAGTTCCATCTACGCCGAGGCCAGCTGCGAGGTGCCCCTGCTCATCGGCATCCGTCCCAACGGCCCCTACTGCCTGGCTGACTTTGAGCAGGCCGGCGGCATGAGCGCCCTGCTCAACGAGATGAAGGAGAAGCTGGATCTCACCGGCATCACCGTCACCGGCAAGACCCTGGGCGAGAACATCGAGGGCGCCGTCAACCGCAATCCCGAAATCATCCACCATCTGGCGGAGCCTCTGGACAGCGACGGCGGCCTGATCCTCTGCAAGGGCAATCTGGTGCCTCAGGGCGCCTTCATCAAGCAGTCCGCCGTGCCTGCCAAGCTGCACAAGTTCCGGGGCACCGCCAAGGTCTTCACCGATCCCGACGACGCCATCGCCGCGCTGGAGGATGGCCGGATTCAGGCCGGCAACGTGGTGTTCATCATCTATCAGGGCGTCAAGGCCGGCCCCCACACCTCCTACGGCTTCACCACCGCCCTGAAGGGCAGCCACCTGAAGGACGACGTGGCCACCGTCACCGACGGCCGCCTCTCCGGCGCCGCTTCCGGTGCCTGCTTCGGCTACGCCTCTCCGGAAGCCGCCCTCCGCGGCCCTCTCTGCGCCGTCCGGGATGGCGACTGGGTCAACTACGACATTGAAAAGCGGGAACTGAACATCGAACTGTCCGACGAGGAACTGGAAAAGCGCATGGCTGAGGCCGAACTGAAGCTGCAGCCCAAGACCGGCTGGCTCAGCATCTATCAGCGCTGCGTCGGCTCCATCCTCAAGGGCGCCACTCTGGTGGAGGACAACCGCGCCTAATTGCACGCCAGGTAAAAGCAGGGTTCTGCCGGAACCGGCAGAACCCCTGCCTGCATGAAAGGAGTTACATCTATGGAAGTCATGGAAGCCCTGAAGGGCCGGCAGAGCGTCAAGAGCTATCTGCCCACCCCCGTGGAGAAGGAAAAGCTGGAAAAAGTGCTGGAAGCCGGCCGGCTGGCGCCTTCCTCCTATAACAGCCAGTGCCGCAGATTCATCGTGCTGACGGATCCGGCAGTGAAGAAAGCAATTCACGATGAGGCGGGTACCCAGCCCATGATTGAGCAGGCTCCCGTGGTCATTGTGGTGTGCGCCACCCCGGATCATGAGCACGAGGACGCCATGCCCTGCGGCGAGGTCAAGCACCCCATCGACATGGCGCTCAGCGGCGCCTACATGATGCTGGAAGCCTACGATCAGGGCCTTGGCACCTGCTGGCTGGGCGCTTTCGACGCCGAGGCCGTGAAGAAGGTGCTGGGCATCCCCGCCGACGTGAAGGTGGTCACCATGATCCCTCTGGGGTATCATGACGGCACCCAGCCCCGCCGGGATCGGAAGCCTCTGGAAGAGATCGTCAGCTACAACGCCTATTGATCGGAGCCATGGAGAATCGCAAGCAGGCCATCCTGCTGATGACCCTGTCCTCCGCTTCCTTCTGCCTGATGTCGCTGGTGGTCAAGCTGTCCGCCACCAACATCGGGACGCTGCAGCAGGTGTTCTTCCGGAATCTGGTGAGCCTGTTCATTGTCGGCTTTCTGATTTACCGGAAGAAGCTGCCGTTTCTGGGGGAGAAGAAGTACCAGCCCGCCCTGTGCGCCCGCTCCTTCTTCGGCTTTCTGGGGGTGGTGATGCTGTTTTACGCCACGGCTCACGCCCGGCAGGCCGACGTGGCCATCATCAGCCGGACAACCCCCATCTGGACCACCCTCTTTGCCGCGCTGATTCTGAAGGAGAAGATTTCCAGGGTGCAGCTTCCGGTAATCGCCCTGTGTCTGGCCGGCAGCTTTGCCGCCATGCGCCCGGCCTTTGACTCCGGACTGTTTCCTCTGCTGATGGCTGCCGCCACCTCCGTGGCCAGCGGCATGGCCTACACCATGATCGCCTTCTGCCGGGGAAAGGTGAATCCCCTGACGGTGATTTTTCACTTTTCCCTGTTCAGCACCGTGGCTGCCTTCTTCCTGATGCTGCCCTCCTTCGTGATGCCCAGCGGCCGGGATCTCTGTATGCTGTTCCTCATCGGGGTCTTCGCCGCCGGCGGGCAGATCGGCCTGACCTATGCCTACCAGAAGGCGCCGGCCTCCGAGGTCAGCATCTATGACTATGTGGGGATTGTTATCTCCATGCTGCTGGGGTATTTTGTGCTGGGAGAGCCTCTGACCCCGGCCACCGTGCTGGGCGGGCTTCTCATTACCGGCAGCGCCCTGTGGTCTTACTTCTATAACCGCTGCCATGAAAAAGGCTGAGACAATCCTCTGCGGAGACGGAGAAAGGCTGTCCCGGCAGGTGTTCCGCATCGCCTGGCCGGCGGCACTGGAAGCGCTGCTCATCGGCATGGTGGATCTGGTGGACATGGCCATGGTGTCCTCCCTGAAGCTGACGGCGGTTTCCGCCGTAGGCGTCACCAGCCAGCCCAAGCGGATTCTGCTGATGTTCACGCTGGCGCTGAATGTGGCGGCCACGGCGCTGGTCAGCCGCCGCATCGGGGCGGGAGAGAAAAAGGAAGCCAACCACTGTATGCACCAGTTCCTGTGGGTCAGCATTCTCATGGCGCTGGTTCTCTACGCACTGGGCTTCCTGTTTGCCGCGCCGCTGATGAAACTCTCCGGCGCCAACAGCGAAACATTGAAGGACGCCGTGGATTATTTCCGCATTCTGGTCATCGGCCAGATTCCCCAGGCCGTCAGTCTCACCATCAACGCCTGCCTGCGGGCGGAGGGGAAAACCCGGGTCACGCTGCTGACCAATACGGCAGCCAACGTGGTGAACCTGATTTTCAACTATTTCCTGATTCAGGGAAACTGCGGCTTCCCCCGTCTGGCAGTCAAGGGCGCCGCCATTGCCACCTCCATGGGCAGCTTCGCGGCCTTTTTGATTTCCCTCCACTCCATTCGCCGGGGCAACGGCGGAATCCTGCATCTGGACTGGAAGCAGGAACCCCGCCGGCTGGATGTTCCCCTTCTCAAGGGAGCGTGGAACGTGGCTTTCAGCGCCTTTCACGAGCAGTTTTTCCAGCGTCTGGGCATTTTTGCCTTTGCCCGGATCGCCGCGTCTCTGGGAACGGTGGAGTTTGCCATCTACCAGTTCATCATGAATCTGGCCAACCTGCAGGGGTATACCTATGACGGGTTTGCCTCGGCGGCCACGGCCCTCACCGGCCAGAGCCTGGGCATGAAGGCACCGGAACGGGCCCAGCGGGCGGGGAAATACGCCGTGTGGATGGGCTATGGGACGGCGCTGGTCATCGGTCTGGGATTCGCGCTGTTCCGGCACCCGATTCTTTCCATTTTCGCCGAGGGCGACGACTATGTGATTCAGCATGGCGGCGCACTGCTGCTGTTTGTGGTGGTCAGCTGCCTCCCCTGCGCCGGAAGCACGGTTTACGCCGGGATTCTCCGGGGCGCCGGGGATACCAAAGCGGTTGCCCGGGTTACTCTCTGGGTGGTGGCCATTCTGCGGCCCATTGCCGCGTGGCTGTTCTGCTACCCCATGAAACTCTATCAGTACGGCATCTGGGCATCCTTTACACTGGCCCATACCCTGCGCTGGATCTGCCTGTATCTCCATTGGCGTCAGGGTACCTGGAAACAAATCAAGCTATAATTTTTTGAAGGAGGATCTTCCCATGAAACACGAGAAAATTCAAATTGTACCCCCCAACGGACTGAAGACCAAGTGGTCCCGGGCCATCCGCTACGGTGACCTGATCTTCACCACCGCCCACTCCGCCTCCCGTCCGGACGGCACCATGCCCACCACGCCGGAAGAGCAGATCCGCGGCTGCTTTGAGAGCCTGAAGAACACGCTGGAAGCCGGCGGCTCCGGCATGGACATGGTGCTCCACGTAGACTGCTTCCTGGCTCACCGGGAGGACTTCGCCCTGATGAACGAAATCTTTGACGAGTATTTCCTGGGTCAGGGCGTACCCACCACCCGCAGCGTCACCGAGGTGACCTTCACCGCCCCCAAGTTCCTCTTTGAGATTCAGGCGGTTGCCGGCGTAAAGGACTGAGCCTGCCCGCCGGTCTGCACCCGCGGGGTGCACAGAACCATTCATAGACACCAGAGCCGGTACGGCGCATTAACGGAATGTGTCGTGCCGGCTCTTCTGCGCCTCTCCGGCGGAAAAGGCCGGAGGGACTGCCATACAGGAAAAGAGGCTTGAAGGGAACATGACTGCCACACCGCATTACGACAGTTATCTGAACATCCTCCGGGAAGAGCTGCTGCCGGCGCTGGGCTGCACGGAACCCATTGCCGTGGCGCTGGCATCCGCCAAAGCGATGGAAGCGCTGGGGGAACCGCCGGTGGAATGCCGGGCGGAGGTCAGCGGCAATATCATCAAGAACGTCAAGGCCGTCACGGTGCCCAACACCGGCGGCCTGAGGGGAATCGAAGCCGCCGTGGCTGCCGGCATCGTCGGCGGCCGGCCGGAACTGGGGCTGGAAGTCCTCTCCCGGGTCACGCCGGAGGAAATCTCTGCCATGGGGAACTTCCTCCGGGACTGCCCCATTCATGTGCTGCCTGCCGAGGGGGATCGGATTTTCTATATCCGCATCACCCTGCGCTCCGCCGGCCACACCGCCGGCTGCGAGATCGCGGATTATCACACCAACATCACCCGGATCTGACGGGACAAGGCGTGCCTGTTTCAGGGCGGCAGCGGCCAGAGTGCCCAGACGGATCGCTCCGTCCTCAGCGTGGAGGAGATTGTCGCCTTTGCCGACACCATGGATCCCCGGGACGCGGCGCCGGTGTTGGAGCGGCAGATCGCCTGCAACACCGCTATCTCCTGGGAGGGACTGAAGGGCGGCTGGGGCGCCGAGGTGGGCAGGACGCTTCTGCGCCTCCACGGGGACAGGCTGGATGTCCGCCTGCGGGCGGCGGCTGCCGCCGGCTCCGATGCCCGGATGAACGGCTGCGAACTGCCGGTGATCATCGTCTCCGGCAGCGGCAATCAGGGAATGACCGCCTCCCTGCCGGTCATCGAATACGCCAACGCCATCGGCGCGGATCATGACCGGCTTCTCCGGGCGCTGGCGCTGGCGGATCTCATCACCATCCACCAGAAAACCGGCATCGGCCGGCTGTCCGGCTTCTGCGGCGCCACCAGCGCCGGGTGCGGTGCCGCCTGCGGCATCGCCTATCTGGACGGCGGAGACGCGGATCTGATTTCCAGAACCATCGCCAACACGCTGGGCATCTGCTCCGGTATGATCTGCGACGGCGCCAAGTCCTCCTGCGCGGCGAAGATTGCCGCAGCGGTGGAGGCCGGGCTGGAGGGCTATGAAATGGCTAAATCCGGCCGGGGCTTTGCCGAGGGAGAGGGCATCATCGGCGCCGATGTGGAGCAGACCATCGCCAACGTGGGGCGTCTGGCCCGGCAGGGGATGCGCCAGACGGACGTGGAGATTCTGCACATCATGCTGGGAATGTAAGAGGGCATCTCGCAGGACTTCCGACCTGCCCCGCAGCCCCGGAAGATCCGGCGTATCAGGGAACCCGAAAAAGCCGGCAGGCACGAACGTGCCTGCCGGCTGAGACTGTCGATAAAGTGGTGAGTTTTCCGCGGCGGTAAGGAAGGGTGTGCGCGGGAAACCCAAGAAGGGTGTCCTGCGCCATTAAAATCTATAGTTTTCAGAACTTTATAAAGTTCTGAAAACTGACTCAGCGGGGCGAAAAGACTTTTTCGACACGCTGAGCCGGCAGGCACATTCGTGCCTGTCGGCTTTTGTCCTGATGCGGTTTGCCCCCTGCGGCAATCGCCATGTTTGATGAAGCGGCCGGATAATCCCTTCTCCGGAACAGCCGCAGCAGTCTGCACTTCCTCAGGGAAGTGCAGCTGCATATTTCTGCCGAAAATGATCGCTTCTGCCGGGTAACATTTCCAGCCGCATTCCGTCTATATAAACAGGTTCGAAAAGAGCCCATCACTATGATTGAGGAAATCTTCACATGAAAAGAAAAATCTTTGTTTTGGCAATGGCTTTGCTGGTGCTGACCGGCTGCTCCAATTCCACCCCCGACCAGCCGCAGGACACCTCCGCTCCGGATGCGGGATCCGTATCCGGGGATGTCATTCCGGAGGGAAAGACGGTGTCTCCCCTGCCTTCCGGCATTGATCCGGCACATCTGGACGACTGCACGGTGGCCGTGTCCTTTGAACAGGGAGACGCCTATGTGGACGACACCGGCGTCATGCAGCTGAAGGTGAAAGTGTACACCTACGACCTGTACGACATGGCGGACGTCAGTGCCCTGCAGGTGGGAGACAGGATCACGTTCTGTCAGGAGGACGTGGAGATCACGTCGCTGGAGCGCGACGGCAGCAACACGGTCATCATCAACGGCGGTCTGAAAAACGGCGGCATTGAACTGGCTGCCAACGACGGCACCGCCTTTTACGCCAACGGGTTCGACGATCTGAAGCAGTACTACGAACTGGGGGAGGCCACCCTCCCCGTTTCCGCCGACGAGTTTCAGTTTGTGGATGCCTCCGACCTTGAAAGTGACCCCGTCACCTATTACCCCGGTGACCTGCTGATGGACGACAGCGAATTTGACTACAATTTCACTCCCAATAATACCACCATCACCGTTCAGGGGGGATATGTCGTCCATATGGAGCGGGTTTACAATCCGTAACAGCGTCCCTTTCCCGGTTTTCATTCAGAAAGAGAAAGACCTGCCGCAGCAGGCAGGAAAAATGTAATTTGTGTGGAGGAGACAGATACTATGCAGTATGAACTGAAGGGCGGCAGTTTTCCCGTTGTGGTGTGCCAGTTGGCCGACGGAGAAAAAATGGTCACGGAGAAAGGCTCCATGGTATGGATGAGCCCCAATATGGAAATGGGCACATCCGGCGGCGGACTGGGAAAAATGTTTTCCAAGGCGTTTTCCGGCGAGAGTATGTTCCAGAATATCTATACGGCCCGGGGCGCGGGGATGATTGCCTTCGGCTCCAGCTTTCCCGGCTGTATCCTGCCTCTGGATATCCAGCCCGGCAGAGACTATATTATGCAGAAGCAGGCCTTTCTGGCAGCTGAAGAGAGCGTAGAGCTGTCCATCCATTTCAATAAAAAGCTGGGCGCAGGCTTCTTTGGCGGTGAGGGCTTCATCATGCAGCGGCTCTCCGGCCACGGTACCGCCTTTGTGGAGGTGGACGGCGAACTGGTGGAGTACACACTGGCCCCCGGCCAGTCCATGATTATCGACACCGGCAATGTGCTGGGCTTTGAGTCTACCGTATCCATCGACATTCAGCAGGTCAAGGGTCTGAAAAACAAGCTTCTGGGCGGGGAAGGCTTCTTCAATACCGTTCTTACCGGCCCGGGGAAAATCTGGCTTCAGACCATGCCCATTTCCGGCGTAGCTTCTGCCCTGCGCCCCTATTTCCCTACCGGGAACAATAATTAAGGAACCCCTGCACCGGCAGGTATACCTGCCCCTGCTAATCGATGGCAGGGTTCCGTGCCTGCCAAATCCCACGGGACACCGGAAGCAGGCTGCGGGGCATCCGATTTCAGAAAATCGCATAAGCATCAGAACATGAAAACAGGGAGGAACTGCAAATTCGCAGTCCCTCCCTGTTTCCGTTAAAAGTGCAGTTGCCGTGCAGGCAAATTTCATGCTGCGGCTCCGGATACGGAACGGTATCAGGATAGCAGGTGCGCCGAAGAACAGCCCCGCACACATGGGGCCTGCATCCCGGACATTGAGGATGACCCCCTCTCCGGTATCTACGCCGTACTCCGTGGACAGAATACAGAAAATGCCGAAAGTAATCCCAATCACCATCTGCTTTGCGGTTTCACTCCACCGGGCCAATGCTTTTTTGTGCTCCAGCACCGTAAACAGCGCAGACAGCGCAACGGGAAACAGCGTGGCTGCTGTCAGTCGTAAAATTGCCATAGATCCACTCCGTAACGGTTAATTTTCAATGGTGAGGAAATCAGAAAAGCCGGTATCGCGCCTATCAGGGCAAATAAGGGGCATCAGCCTATATAATGCAAAGCGAGGCCACCGGAAATTATCCGGTGGCCTTGCGCTCTGCTCATGAACGGTATTTGGTTGATGCCCCTCTGCGGGGGTGCCTTTCGCCATACGCTCTTTACATCTTTTGAACTGAAAAGTCAGCCGTTTTCTCCTGCGTGGCGCAGGCGCCACTTCAGGCCGGAATACCGCTTCTGCTGCCGGTCATTGGCGGCCATGGCGCAGACGGCTGCGTCGTCCCCCACCATCACCAGCAGTTCCCGCGCCCGGGTCAGGGCGGTGTACAGCACCCCCCGCACCATGAGGCTGGGGGCGGAGGGCATGGCTGCCAGCACCACACAGCGGTACTCGCTGCCCTGGGCCTTGTGGACGGTCTGGGCATAGGCCAGGTCGATTTCACTGAGCATTTCCAAGCTGTAGGGCGCCGTCCGCCCGTCGAAGTCCAGCGCCAGCCACTCGCCGCTCTGGTCGATTTCCACGATGCGCCCTACGTCGCCGTTGAACATCCCGGTGCCTACGGTGCCGTCCGCCTTCTGCCATACCACGTCGTAGTTGTTCCGGGTCTGCATGATGCGGTCCCCCACCCGGAAGACCCGCTCCCCCCAGAGAATCTCCCGCTTGCCGGGGGCCTTGGGATTCAGCGCCTCCTGCAAAAGCCGGTTGAGATTTACGGTGCCGCAGGGGCCTTTCCGGGTAGGGGTCAACACCTGAATCTGCTCCGCCGGAATGTGCATATTCTCCGGCAGGCGGGTTTTGCACAGTTCCAGCACCGTGGATACCGCCCGCTGGGCGTCCCGGCGGCAGAGGAAGAAGAAATCTCCCTGATTGCCCTTCAGTTCCGGCGCCTGTCCCAGATTGACCCGGTGGGCATTGCGGATAATGGCGGACTGCTCCGCCTGCCGGAATACCTCCCGGAGGAACACGGTTTCGATTTTCCCGCTGCGAATCAGGTCGGAGAACACGCTGCCGGCTCCTACGGAGGGCAGCTGGTCGGCGTCCCCTACCAGCACCAGCCGGGTGCCGGGACGCAGCGCCCGCAGCAGGGCGGAGAACAGGGACACGTCCACCATGCTCATCTCATCCACAATCACGGCCTCCGCCTCCAGCGGCTCCTTTTCCGTTTTCTGGAAGGTCACCTGATGGGCGGCTTCGTTCCACGACGTTCCCAGCAGCCGGTGAATGGTCTGGGCCTCCATGCCCGTCAGTTCGCTCATCCGCTTTGCTGCCCGGCCGGTGGGGGCTGCCAGCACAATATTCAGCCCCATTTTCTGAAACAGCGCCACAATGCCCCGGACGGTGGTGGTCTTGCCGGTGCCGGGGCCGCCGGTCAGCAGGATGACGCCGTTTTTTGTCGCCAGTTCCACCGCCTGCCGCTGCAAAGGCGCATAGGTAATGCCCTGTTCTTTTTCAATCTCCGCTACCGCCCTGTCGGCGAAACGGCTCCGGTCGGCCTCCATATCCAGCAGCGCCAGCAGCCGGGCGCAGGCGGAGGTTTCCGCCTGCCACAGCCGCCGGAGATACACCGCCTGCACATTGGCCACCTGCTCCTGCATCAGCACCATGTCACCAATCAGACGGTCCAGCGCCGCCTCCACCTGCTCCATGCCGCAGCCCAGCAGCTGGCAGGTGGCGCTGAGCAGCTTGTCCCTGGGCAGGAACACATGGCCGTTGTTCTCGTTGTAGGTCAGCTCAAAGGTGACGGCCGCTTCCAGCCGCTGGCCGCAGTCCTCCGCAAAGCCCATGGACAGCGCCATGGTGTCCGTCACGGAGAAGTCCACGCCGCACACGTCGTCCGACAGGAGATAGGGATTCCGCTCCACCGCCTGAAGCGCCCCGTCGCCGTACTGCTGCCGCAGCCGGAGGGCCAGTACCGGCGGCAGCTGGTAGCGGGAGAGGAAGGCCATCAGCCGCCGCAGTCCCATGTGCTGACGGAACAGTGTCCCGATTTCCATGGCCTTTTTGGCGGTGATGCCCTTAATCATCTGAAGCCGCTCCGGCTCCGCTTCCAGAATATCCAGCGTTTCCAGCCCGAAGCGGTCTACAATGCGCCGGGCGGTGGTGGGGCCTACGCCCTTGCAGATGCCGGAGGAGAGATAGTCGAAGATTTCATCTTCGTCCTCCGGCAGGCTCCGCTCCAGTTCCGATACCTTCAGCTGCTGGCCGTGCTGGGGATGGGTTTCCCAGGTGCCGGTGACGGTGAGGTGTTCCCCCGGCGCCACGCAGGGGATGCACCCCACAACGGTGACCACCTCCCCCTCCTCGGTGAGAAGGCGGAGCACCGTATACCCGTTTTCCGCATTCTGGAATATGACACTGTGTACCGTGCCCTCCCGGCAGACCAATTCTTCCATGTTTTCCTCTCTCCGGTGCGTCGGCTGTCCGCCCGGTCTATGTTCTCTGTTTGCTTCATTCCAACCGGAAATCCGCCCCGTTTACCACGGCGGCGTTCTCCTCCCGGTCTGCCAGATAATCGGCCAGCCCTCTGGTTTCCGCCGTCAGCCCGCAGTCGGCAATCACCAGCTTTGCCCCCGGCAGACCGCCCTGCAACCGGCGCAGTTCCCTGACGTCATGCTCCAGCGCCGGGGCGTCCCCCTGCACCGGCAGCACCAGCAGCAATCCGGGAATGGTGGGCCGCCCGGCATGGAGCACCGCCCCCGCCAGCAGCCACACCACCGTGGTTATCCCCACGGCGGAGAAAAAGGCAATGACGCCGTCCCGAAATACACTCATTGGATCACCTCAATCCCATACTATGCGGCAGAAGGAGAGGTGTGATTTCACTTGAGGGGGCGCTGCCGCCGGGATGTGCCGCCATGCGGCACAAAATTGCGGCTTTGCCGCTGGGAATGCGGCTCCCACTTTTCTTTTGTCTTGTCAAAAGAAAAGTCGCCGCCGCAGCGGTGGAAAAGAAAAGCGCTTTGGGATGAGTTGACCGGCGGAGCGGTCATCTCACCCATACGGGGGAATGATCGGTACGCACTGCCGGCAAGGCCCAAAAGCCTCCTGCCGGCTGCGCCGCAGCTCTCCATCTCAACGAAGTGCAGCCCGCATTTGGGGGTGCGGACGATGATTGGGGTGTCCTCTTAGCACCCCAAAGTTCGCTGTTCTATCGTCACGGCATACCGAGTCGGATAAGCTCTGCACCTTGCCCGTGCCACGCAGGGAATATCGGCCTTCTGAGGAGAACGGTTAAGAATCCGTTTCCCCAAACTTGCCCTTGTGCAAGTTTGGAGAAACATTTTTTCTTTTCCACCGTGCACGGCGCATTTTCTTTTTGATGTCTCAAAAAGAAAATGGGGGGTGCATCTCCCGCGGAACACGGGCCTCCGCGGGAGCGGAGAAAAAGAGCCCTTATTCGCCTCTGGCAATTCCCAGTTCCGCCAGAATGGCTTCCTCCCTTGCCCGCATCTGCTTTTTCTGCGGGCCTTCGTCCAGATGGTCGTAGCCCAGCAGATGCAGCACGGAGTGCACCACCAGATATGCCAGTTCCCGGCGGGTGGAGTGGCCGTATTCCTTTGCCTGCGCCGCAACGTGTTCCATGGAAATCACCATGTCTCCCAGAGGCACCAGCCCGGTGCCGGGGTCGGCGTCCTCCTCTGTGGGAAGCTGGCCGGGATGCAGGTCAAACTCCGGGAAACTCAGTACGTCCGTGGAACGGTCTACCTGCCGCATCTCCCGGTTAATCCGGTGGATGGCCTCGTCATCCGTCAGCAGCACGTCCACCTCACAGGGGAAGTCCACCCCCTCCGATGCCAGCGCCGTGCGGATGATCTTGCGGATAAATGCCCGCCGGCTGTCACTGATTCCCGGCACGTCGGCGGTGATGGGAAGATAATGCCGTTTTGCCATTACTTTTTCCCCTTTCCGCCGTTTTTCGCAGTTTCGTATTCCTCATAGGCCTTGACAATCCGCTGCACCATGACGTGGCGCACCACGTCGGCATTGGTGAGCTCGCAGATGCCGATGCCCTCCACGTTTTTCAGCACCCGCATGGCCTCACGCAGGCCGGAGGGCTTGCCGTCCGGCAGGTCTATCTGGGTTACGTCGCCGGTGATGACGATTTTGGAGCCGAAGCCCAGACGGGTCAGGAACATCTTCATCTGCTCCCGGCTGGTGTTCTGCGCCTCGTCCAGAATGATGAAGCTGTCGTCCAGCGTCCGCCCCCGCATATAGGCAAGGGGCGCCACCTCGATGCTGCCCCGTTCCAGATACTTCTGGTAGGTTTCCGCTCCCAGCATATCGAACAGCGCGTCATACAGCGGCCGCAGGTACGGATCCACCTTGCTCTGCAAATCGCCGGGCAGGAAGCCCAGCCGCTCCCCGGCCTCCACGGCGGGACGGGTGAGGATAATGCGGTTCACCTGCTTTTCCCGGAAGGCCTGCACCGCCGCCGCCACCGCCAGATACGTCTTGCCGGTGCCGGCGGGGCCTACGCCGATGGTGACGGTGTTTTTCAGCACCGACTGAATATATTCCTTCTGTCCCAGGGTCTTGGGCTTCACGGGACGCCCCTTGGCGGAGATGCACAGCACATCCCCCGCCAGCTGGCTGATCTGCTCCTCTCTGCCGGCGCGCACCATGTCAACGATGTAGCGGACATTCTGCTCTCCCAGCGCCTCCCCCCGGGAGGAGAGGGTCAGCATGGCCTGCACCGCCTTGGCGGCGTGCATCACGTCCTCCGCCTCGCCGTTGATCCGCAGTTCCCCGTCCCGGTTGGTGACGGCCACGTTAAATTCCTTTTCCAGCAGGCGGATGTTTTCGTCAAAGGAACCGAAAATATTCACCGCCTGCTCCATCCGCTCCAAACTGATCCGCTGTTCCATACGATCACTCCTAAAGCTATCCGGACAGGATGTCCGGTTCATCGGTGGTATAAACGGGGACACTGATGCCGATCTCCTCCCGGCACTCCGCCGTGAGGGTTACGGTGAGAAGATCCCCCCGGAGCCGGGAGTCCACCCGGCTGGCTGTCACTTCTCCCCAGGGATCCACAATGCTGTGGAGGTAGGCTTCCAGCACGCGCCCCGTCTCCTCCTGCCGCTGCTGCCGGGAATACGCCGCCGGTTCCGTGTCATAAAAGCGGAGGGTTTCCGTTTCCCACGTTACCGGCAGGGTCGTTCCCAGAATGCGGACAGGGGTCCTGGTGGTTATTTTATCACACTCCGCCTTGTCAATGCTACTGTTTGAGAAGAATTTTATACGGCGGCAGCCGAAAATCAGGGAGTGGAGACGCTTCTCCGCCCCGGTGTACCGCTTCTCCTCCCCGGTGAGGGGGACGTTGGCGGTGAGGGTGTACCAGGTGCGCCCCTCCGCCCGCCCCAGCCCGGCGGTGAAGCGGGTGCCGAAGGTGCCGGTATCCTCCACGCCGGAGATCAGCAGCTGCCCCTCGGTGACGGCCATACCCGGCAGCACCTGCGGCACGCCGCCGGCGGTCTGAAGGTGCAGCAGCAGCCCGCTCCGCCGGGCGGTTATGTTGCAGGGAGACTTTCGATCCAGCAGTTCCGGTGCGGGACGGCGCTCCCGCACCTGCACCTCCGCCCGGCAGCCGGACACGTTCACCGCCGCCCAGCTCAGTTCCGGGATGTCCAGCAGCAGATGGTTGCGGATGTCCTCCCCGTTGACGGACAGTCCCCATGCCCCCCGCCGGACGCCGTTTTTCTCCAGCGCCCGGAGAATCTCCTCCCGGGGGACGGCGTCGTTGCCGGTGACGCGGATGTCCCAGATCAGCAGGGAACCCAGCACCAGCCACAGTCCCCACAGCCCGATGCCTGCCGCCAGTACCTGGCGGCGCCGCAGGCGGCGCAGGGCGTAGGGGGCGCCTTCCCGGCGGAGAACCACAAGTTCACATTCCAGCTTTTCCGCGCTGCGGCGCAGCGCCCGGAGATCCCGGCGGGACACCCGGCAGGTGAACTGATGTTCATCCTCCCATTCCAGATCCCAGAAGGCCAGATTCCGGGCGGAGCACAGGTTCAGCACCCGCTCCGGATAGGGGCAGACCACCCGGATTCGCACCTGCCCCCGGGCGCGATTTACCAGTGTTTTCAGCATGACACCCACTCCACGCCGTCAATCTGCCCGCCGATGCGAAGCTCCCCGCCGGTCATGGCCACCAGCGTCAGCCGCTGTCCCCGGATTCGCAGCACGCCGAAGGGGGTATTGGCGTCAATCTGCGTCTCCCCGTAGGACAGCAGCCCGGTATGGTGCTCCAGATACAGCTGCCGGTTTCCCACCAGTTCCAGCCGGGGCAATCCCGCCACCACATCCGGCGGCAGGTCAAACAACTCCGCCACGCCCCCCAGAATTCCGCCCTGCTCCCGCTTCCTTTCCATGTCCTCACCTCGCCAAAGCCTATGCGGAAAGGCCGCCGCCCTTGCCTGTCCCGGCGCATGAAAACCGCTCCCGCCGCATAGGCTTTCCCGGGTGATGCGTATGAACAGGCGGGTGCGGGCGGATGCGTGCCTGATTCTCTGCGGGGTGCTGGTCTGGTTTCTGGCGGATGCCCGGCAGCTGCGGCTGGAGGCGGCAAAGGCACTGGCTCTCTGCGCCGGGACGGTGATTCCCGCCCTGTTTCCCTTCATGGCCGTCACCGGACTGCTGGTGCGTCTGGGATTCGGGCAGTGGGTGGCACCCCATATGGCTGGCCTGACGGTGCCTCTGTTCCGGCTCCCGGGCTGTGCCGGCTCCGCGCTGCTGCTGGGGCTGGTGGGAGGCTATCCCATCGGCGCCCGCACAGCGGCGGAACTGTATGATTCCGGGGCGCTGACCCGGCAGGAGGCGGAGCGGCTTCTGACCTTCTGCAACAATTCCAACCCGGTGTTCCTCATCAGCGTGCTGGGGGTCGGGGTGTTCGGCAGCGTCCGTACAGGGCTTTGGCTGTGGCTGATTCATGTAGGCGCCGCTCTGATTACCGGACTGCTGTTCCGGGGACTGGGGCAGGGGAGGCGGGAGGCTCCGCCGCAGGTTTCCTTTCAGGCGCCCTCTCTGGCCGGTGCCTTTGTCTCCTCCGTGAAGGACGCTGCCGGGGGAATGCTGTCGGTCTGTGCCTTTGTGACCCTCTTTTATGTGCTGGTTTCCCCCATAGCCCGGCTGGACTCCCCGCTGGCGGCGCCGGCGGTGGGGATGATAGAACTGTTTTCCCTGACGCCTCTGCTGGAGAATACCCGCCGGGGCTTCCTGCTGGCCGCCGGCTGCGCCGGATGGGGCGGGCTGTCCGTTCTTTGCCAGACCGCCGCAGTGCTGGACAGTACGAATCTCTCCCTGAAGCCCTGCCTGCTGGGAAAGGTGACTCAGGGCCTCCTGTCCGCCGCGGCGGCGTTTGTCCTCTCCCAATGGCTTTTTTAGGCAAATCCCAAAAGGAACGCCTTTCCGTATAACGGAAAGGCGCTCGAGACTGTCGATAAAGTGGTGAGTTTTCCGCGGCGGTAAGGAAGGGTGTGCGCGGGAAACCCAAGAAGGGTGTCCTG
>CAKUBJ010000011.1 GCA_934636905.1 uncultured Dysosmobacter sp.
GCCGTCAACAAGAACGACACCGCGCCTATCTTCGAGATTGCCGACTACGGCATCTGCGGCGACCTGTTCAAGGTCACGCCCATGCTGATTGAGGCTGTCCGCGCTGCCAAGGCTGCCAAGTAAGCGCCAAGAACTGCATAAGAATCGTAAAAGGGGCGCCATCCGTAAGGATGGCGCCCCTTTTGAATATGTCAGTCAAAGCAGAAATCTTATGCGCCGGGAAGGAAGATAGTTACGAAAGAAACCCAGGAGGGGTGTCTTTCGTTTTGAATCATAAGTTTTCTGTACTTGAAAGTGCAGAAAACTTGCCCTGGCGTGTCAAAAGATTTTTGACGCGCCAGGGCGCCATCCGTAAGGATGGCACCCCTTTTGAATATGTCAGTCAAAGCGGAAATCTTATGCGCCGGGAAGGGAGACTGTTGCAAAAGAAACCCGGGAGGGTATCCCTTTTGCTGTATCAAAAAATCACAGCCGGCCGTCATAAGTCGTTTGATGCGGCCGGGCTTCTGCATATGTCAAAAGCAGCCCCGGGTGGGGCTGCTTTTAGCGTATACAGGCAGCAGCACAGCACGCCAAGCGCAGCACGGTGCCGCTGGCAGAAAATCAGACGTGAGACGCAGCAAGGTCGGCAGCAATCGTGTCCGCCAGCGCCTCCAGCTGCCGGTACTGCTCGTCCTTTACGGCGGAGCGGAGGGTGACAGGCGGGGCTATCTGGGTCATGCCCTTCATCTCTTCCAGATGCTTTGCCATGAGCCGGGCAGCGGCAGGCCCCCAGCTGCCGTTTTCAATCAGCGCCACCGAGCGGTTTTGCAGGGCGTGAGCCTTCAGTTCCAGCAGCAGGGTTTCCATGGGGGTGTAGATGCCGCCGTTGTAGGTGACGCTGGCAAACACCAGATGGCTGCACCGGAACGCGGCGCTGACCTGCTCCGATACGTCGGTATGGGAGACGTCGAAAATCCGCACATTCCTGACGCCGAGTTCCGCCAGCCGGGACGCCAAAATCTCGCAGGCGTTTTCCGTGTGGCCGTAGACGGAGCCGCAGAAGATGGCAGCGCCGGCTTCCTCCGGCGTGTAGGTGCTCCAGCGCTGGTATTTTTCAAGGAACCAGCCGATATTGGTGCGCCAGACAGGGCCGTGAAGGGGGCAGAGGTACTGAATATCCAGCCCGACGGCCTTTTTCAGCACGTTCTGTACCGGCGTGCCGTATTTTCCCACGATGTTGGTATAGTAGCGGCGGGCATCGTCCAGCCAGTCCCGCTGAAAGTCCACCTCGTCGGCAAAGAGATTGCCATCCAGAGCGCCGAAGGTGCCGAAGGCGTCGGCGCAGAACAGGACTTTTTCTGCGGTGTCGTAGGTCATCATGACCTCCGGCCAGTGCACCAGCGGCGCCATGACAAAGGACAGCTGATGGCGCCCCAGAGACAGGGTGTCACCCTCTTTGACCGCCTGAAAACGGCCGTCAATTTCCAGAGGGAAGAACTGACGGATCATGGGCAGGGTCTTGGCGCTGCCTACCACAACGGCCTCCGGATGGCGGCTCAGCACCTCTCCCAGCGTGGCGGCGTGATCCGGCTCCATGTGGTTGACGACGACATAGTTCAAAGGCTTCCCGCACAGGGCGTATTCCAGATTTTCAAAGAAACGCTCTGCAATGGCATGATCCACCGTGTCCAGCAGGGCGGTCTTTTCATCCTGAATCAGGTAGGCGTTGTAGGAAACGCCCCGGGGAATGGGGTAGATGTTTTCAAACAGTGCCAGACGGCGGTCAGAGCCGCCCAGCCAGATGAGATCGGATGTGATTTTTTTGGTGCAATGCATAGATTGGATTCCTCCTGTGTAGTAACGCCTGTGGTTTACATAATTTCATTAAAACTGCCCGGCACTCAGCCAGAGAAGGCGCTTCTCCGGCCGGAGGCAACGGTGCTTATTCCCGGGGCGGCAGGCGCTCACCGGGATTTTCCTGCCCGTCTGCGGACTTTTTCCCGCGGCCCATCAGCGCCCGCAGTCCAAACCATGCCGTAAGCGCACACAACGCCGTTCCGGCGGCGCTGAAAATCACGTCCGCATAGGAAGCCAGCGGGCTGGAAGGGCCGGAATAGGTTTTCTCCGTGATACGGAAGGACTCCATGATGCCGCTGTTCAGCAGGGCGTCCATGTCCGCCGCGTCGTTGGCCATATAGGCTACGACAAAGCTGTGGCTTGGTGAGGTCTGAAGCCCCATATGCAGATAGACGGGAAATTCCCCGCCGTTTTCCGCCCAGGTGACCGTGAACCGGCAGTCTATGAGAACGGCAGGCTGGCTGTTCCACTCTGCGGAGGTCACACCGGTATCCTCAAGGCGGACTGTGCATTCATACCCCTGCGCCTGATAGCTTTCCGCCAGCATCTGGGCATACTGGGAGGCAACGAGCTCTTCGATGTCGGGCAGATCGTCTTCCTTCAGATCGTAAAGGTTGAGGAAATCGTCGTTGTCCACGATGCTTACGGTGACTTCCTGCGTCACCTCCGGGTTTGTCCAGCCATAGGCGGTGCCTTCCACCTGAGTGTCCGGGATCCAATCCTCCGGAATCTCCAGAGAAAACCCGTCATCCGCATAGGCGCCTGCCATAGGCACCGTCAGAAGCAAGGCCAGCAGCAGTCCCAGCGCCCCGGGGAATGGATGATGCTTTTTCATATGGATTCCTCCTCCGTAATATGGATGCCCTTGATGTTTTGTCAGCGGCTCTCTTCCAGCAGCAGATTCTGCTTGATGTCCCAGAGTTTCTGGCTCAAATCCACATAGTAGTTATGGGGGTTTTCAAACCGCGTAACCGAATCCCACAGGGTATCCACCTGCTCCCGGCAGTACTTCTGAATTTCCTCCAGCGGGGGACGCTCATACACCAGCCTGCCGCCGGAGAAAATCTGCTTCTGAAGGGGCTTGATGGCGTAGTCCGTGTAGACCCGGCGCTTCCATACGGCGTTGGGATCGAACAGCGTCAGGGGCTGGGAGGCGTCAGGCACCTCGTCCCAGAGGGTGATGTAGTCGGCCTCCGCCTTGCCG
The DNA here is from genome assembly GCA_934636905.1 of uncultured Dysosmobacter sp. Classification (GTDB taxonomy): domain Bacteria; phylum Bacillota; class Clostridia; order Oscillospirales; family Oscillospiraceae; genus Oscillibacter. The sequence continues at coordinate 3,044 of CAKUBJ010000011.1, forward strand.
GTGGCATTGTCAAAGAGGCGGTAGACCTTTTTATAGTGGGGGTTGGTGATTTTGCCCACGTTTTCGCTGATTTTAATCTTGGGGACAATGGTGCCGTCGTCCAGTTCCACGGCGGCCAGCTTGTATACGCCGCCGAATACCGGATCACTCTTGCTGGTAATCAGCCGTTCGCCTACGCCGAAGAGGTCCACCTTGGCGCCCTGCCGCAGGATGTCCTGAATGATATACTCATCCAGCGAGTTGGAGGCGGAGATTTTGCAGCTTCCCCAGCCAGCCTCGTCCAGCATCTGCCGGGCTTCCTTTGTGAGGTAGGCAATATCGCCGGAGTCCAGCCGGATGCCGCACTGGGTGATGCCCCGGGGCCTGAGCACCTCGTTAAAGGCGCGGATGGCGTTGGGGACGCCGGATTTCAGGGTGTTGTAGGTGTCCACCAGCAGGGTGGCATTGGTGGGGAAAATCTCGCAATAGGTTTTGAAGGCGTCGTACTCCGAGTCAAACATCTGCACCCATGCGTGGGCCATGGTGCCGCCGGCGGGGACGCCGTAAATCTGGTCGGAAATGGTGCAGGCCGTGCCCTTGCAGCCGCCAATGTAGGCAGCCCGGGCACCGGAGATGGCGGCGTCCGTCCCCTGGGCGCGGCGGGAGCCGAATTCCAGCACCACCCGCCAATCGGCGGCGCGGACGATGCGGTTGGCCTTGGTGGCCACCATGCTCTGATGGTTGAAGGTCAGCAGCAGGAAGGTTTCAATCAGCTGCGCCTGAATGGCCGGCGCCCGGACGGTAATGATCGGCTCCTGGGGGAAGATGGGGGTTCCTTCGGGAATCGCCCAGATGTCACCGGTAAAGCGGAAGTCCCGGAGATAGTCCAGAAAGGCTTCCGAAAAGAGTCGTTTGCTCCGGAGGTAATCCAGATCCTCCTCGCTGAAATGCAGATCCAGAATGTAGTCGATGATTCGATCCAGACCGGCGCAGATGGCGTAGCCGCCGTGATCCGGGACATCCCGGAAGAAAACGTCAAAGTAGGTGATGCGATCCTGAAGCCCTGCTTCAAAGTAGCCGTTGCCCATGGTCAGCTCATAGAAATCGCAGAGCATGGTCATGTTGAGTTTATCTGTCACATCCATTGTGCAGTCTCCTTTTCTCCCGTGCCGCAAAACGCCGCAAGATACTTGTATTATAGCCTTTTGACGCTGTGAAAGCAATCTTTTTGTCCGTTTTTCGCAAATAAAGATTGACAAGCTGCCGCCGCTCTATCATACTGAGGGGGTGTCCGGCCTCCGGAAAATGACAGGCCATGCCGGACTGCGAAAGGAAACAGATCATGGATGTGATTTTGGGTATCGACATCGGCGGCTCCACCACGAAAATCGTGGGGCTTCGGACGGACGGGAGTGTGCTTTCCATGCTCCGGGTCCGGGCGGAGGATCAGGTTACCAGCCTGTACGGCGCTTTCGGCAACTACCTCAAGAGCAACGGACTGTCCCTGAAGGACGTACGCCGGGTGGTGCTTACCGGCGTGGGCGCCAGCTTTATCGAGGGGGAGGTGTTCGGCCTTCCCACCTGCCGGGTGGACGAGTTCCAGGCCAGCGGCACAGGAGCGCTGGCGCTGTCCGGCCAGAGTGCCGGCATAGTGGTGACCATGGGCACCGGCACCGCCTTTTTATTTGCGGAGCAGGGGAAGGAGGTACGCCACCTGTGCGGCACCGGCATCGGCGGCGGCACGCTGGGCGGCCTCTGCCACAAACTGGTGGGTATGGAGCGCTTCGGCCAGATCAAAAAGCTGGCGGCGCAGGGGGATCTGAACCATGTGGATCTGACCATCAAGGACATTGCACCGGATCCTGCCGCCACGCTGGATCCGGACATGACCGCCGCCAACTTCGGCGATCTCTCCGAGGATGCCACCCCGGCGGATCTGGCAGCCGGGGTAGTGAATCTGGTGCTGCAGGCCATCGGCACCATGACGGTGCTGGCCTGCCAGAGCTGCGATACCCGGACGGTCATCGTCACCGGCTCCATGACTACGCTGGATCAGGCGGCGCCGAATTTCCAGACCTTTGAGAAACTCTACGGGATTCACTATATCATCCCGGAAAACGCTACCTTTGCCACGGCCATCGGCGCCGGGCTGTGCTCTCTGCGGCAGAAGGCCGTCAGGAAAGAGGAGGGCACCCGGTGAGTCCGGATGCGCTCTGCCCGCAATGACGGCAGAGGCGGCGCAAGGAGGGGCAGCGATATGGAACCTATATGCCCAAAGGAAGAAAAAACCAAATCGAAGCCCGGCGCAGCGGGTTCGATTTGGAAAGGAGGAGCAAGGGAGCGGGCGGATGACGTTCTTTTGTCCCGCAGGAATAAAAGAACGTCGGAGCAAAGCGGACTTTGCTCCGACGTAGTGGGGGCGGTATTTTTGGCGTATTGTCTTATTCCTGATCGTCGTCCTCAGGCTCTTCGTCCAGAGAACTGAGGTCGAACTCCAGCTTTTCGCCGCAGTTGGGGCAGATGACCTGACCGTCCTCCAGGACGGATTCGTCAAAGTAGATGGTTTCCTCGCAGGTGGGGCAGGTGGTGGCGTAGCAGTCCTCGTCCTCGTCGGCGTCGTCCTCGTAGTACTCGTCATCAAAGGACTCGTCATCCTCATCGCCGTACACGGTGTCCTCAACGTCCTCCAGATCGTCGCTGACCACATCCAGACCGTCTTCCAGCTCGCCCTGGGCATTCCACAGGTCTTCCAGTTCCAGACCGATGTCCTCCAGAATATCCGCCATAGCGGTGAGGATCTTGCCCTCGTTGGACTCGGTGTCGATCTTCATGCCCTCCATCAGACCCTTCAGATAAGCAACCTTCTCAGTGATCTCCATAATCCATTCTCCTTTCAAAAAAACAGAATTGGGAAATAAAGGGGGGACGGCAGTCCCCCCTTTGACGCATTTTATTCCTTCACGCGGCCCAGATACTCGCCGGTGCGGGTGTCCACCTGCACCTTCTCGCCCTCGTTGATGAACAGGGGCACCTTGATGACGGCGCCGGTTTCCAGCTTGGCGTTCTTCATGACGTTGGTGGCGGTGTCGCCCTTCACGCCCGGCTCAGCCTCCGTAACGGTCAGTTCCATGAAGTTGGGGGCTTCCACGCCGAAGACGTTGCCCTTGTAGCTTACCAGCGTGCACATGGTGTTTTCCTTGACGAACTGGAAGCTGTCCCCCAGAACGTCCTTGTTCAGCGGGGTCATGTCATAGGTTTCGGGATCCATGAAGTAGTACAGGTCGCCGTCGTTGTAGCTGTACTCGGCGTTTCTGCGCTCCACGGTGCCGTTTTCAAACTTGGCACTGGGGTTGAAAGACTCCTCACGGATGGCGCCGGTCATGACGTTCTTGTACTTGGTGCGCACGAAAGCGGCACCCTTGCCGGGCTTGACGTGCTGGAAGTCCACTACCAGCATGGGCTTGCCGTCCATCTCAAAAACAACACCCTTACGGAAATCTCCTGCCGAAATAGGCATAGTTTACATCCTCCTCACAAATCTTTACGAGAAAACGACCGTGAAGTGGACATTTTCTCAATCTTAAAAATCAGCCGATGATATTTTACCCCATTCCGGCGGCTAATGCAAGTATTTTCCCGCTTATTTTGTGTTTTTATCAGGAAAATTTTTGCACCTGCCGGGGCACGCCGCCTTGAAGGGGCGCTGAAGCAGGTGGAGAAAGCGGTTCCAGAGTCCCACGGGGCCGCCCAGCGGCTCCACCATCAGCGCCGTGACCCTCGCCCGGCGGGCTGCCAGCATATCCGTCAGCAGCTTGTCCCCCAGCATGGCGGTGTGGGAGGGGGCGGCTCCGGCTCGCTCCATGGCGGCGGACAGCCCTCTGGGGCTGGGCTTTCCCGCGTGGCCCTGATAGTCGATTCCCAGGTCGGCGCAGAACTCCGTGACCCGGGTGCCGGAGCGGTTGTTGGAAACCACCATGACGGTGATTCCCGCGGCCTTCAGCGCCGCAATCCATGCCCGCAGCGCCCCGTCCGGGCGGCGGACGGACTTGGGCGCCAGGGTGTAGTCCAGATCCGTCAGCAGCAGGGCAATGCCGTGGCTGCGAAGAAAGTCCGGGGTGACCTCCCGGTAGCTGTCAAAGAGAAAGTCCGGTGTCAGAGTCATAGGCCGTTTCCGCCTTTCATAGGATGTACCGGGAAACCGACCCGGGATGCACCGTTCCGGCAGCATCTTACCTGTCCGCAGTATAGCAGAATCCGGGACGTTTCACAAGGGGGAATGGAGATGCGGATTTATCTTGCGGTCAGACCCGAGCATCAGCGGGAGGCGGCAGCCTTTCCGGCAGGACTTGCCCACGCCGCCTACCGGATTGGGGAGGATTCCGCCCTTCTGAGCCGGAATCTGCTGCGGCAGGCGCCCTGCGGAGGGGCAGGACGGAGTGCCGCCGGGAAGGGGCTTCTGGTGCTCAGCGATGAGGCGGCACCGCCCATCCGTCGGCCGGAGGCGCTGGCGGGGGCGGTGCTCCGGGAGTGCGGGCGGCGGGAATACGAAGGCGTGGTTCTGGATTTTGAAAAGCGCCCCACGGAGGAGCGGCGGCGCTTTATTGCGGCGCTGAGCCGGCAGTGTGCCGCCGGACGGAAGAGCCTTTTCCTCCCGGAGGCCTGCGCAGACGCGGCGGAACGCCGGATGATCATGGTCAACACCGCCGTTTCCGGCGGCAGCTTTGAAGAGCACATCCGGGAGGTCTGCGGGCGCTATGGCGGGGCGCAGAACGTTGCGCTGGATGTTCAGCGGCTGCGGATACGTTTTTCCCTCCCGGCACGGAACGGCAGGGGGGAGGCGCTGACGCAGGAGGAGCTGGACGCCCTGCTGGCGCAGAAGCCTGCCGTGTTCTTCTCCCGGGACCTGTGCGCCCGCTATTTTACCGGCGCCGGCTGCGGCAGCGCCGGGTTTGTACTCTACGACGACGCAGGCACCCTGCGCCGAAAGGTGAGAATCGGCAGGGAACTGGGGGTAGCCGCCGCGTTTTTTCAATGGCCGGAAATCCGGGATCTTGCAGGGGAACTGTTCCGCCGCCCATAACGGCAGAAGCCGACAGAACAGAAAAAGCGCCGCGTCATACGACGCGGCGCTCTCGGTTTCTTAGTAGAAACGCTTCTTATTCTTGCGAGCGGCCTCAGACTTCTTGCGGCGCTTCACGCTGGGGCTTTCATAATGCTCTCTCTTGCGAACCTCGGCGATGACGCCCGCCTTGGCGCAGCTGCGCTTGAAACGCTTCAGTGCGCTGTCGATGGATTCGCCTTCCTTGACATGAATCTCAGACATTTATATTTCCCTCCCTCCGAGACATCCGGTTATATCCAGGATGCTTAGGGGCTACGTATAGCCTTAACGCACACCATTATAAAAAATATGTGGAGAAAAGTCAAGACTTTTTTACCGGAAGCGGGGAAAATGTGTGCTTGTCCCGTAAAAGCGGCAGGTGTGGGTGGAAAATTTAACCGGAATAACGCCGTCTGACAGGGAGGAGCCGGCCGGCGGTTACAGCAGGGTGATCCCTGCGCTTTCGCACTGTCGGATGGTATCGGCGTCCCAGAGGCTGGCCTGCACCTCGCCGATGTGGCAGGTGCCGATCATCAGCATACACAGGCGGCTCTGGCCGATGCCGCCGCCGATGGTCAGGGGCAGCTCTCCGTTTAGCAGCATTCTGTGGAATGGCAGTTCCGCCCGCTCCTCACAGCCTGCCAGCTTCAGCTGGCGGCGCATGGCGTCCTCGTCCACCCGGATGCCCATGGAGGAGATCTCAAAGGAGCGCTCCAGAACGGGATTCCACATGAGGATGTCGCCGTTCAGCGTCCAGTCGTCATAGTCGGGGGCACGGCCGTCGTGCTTTTCACCGGACTTCAGGGTGCCGCCGATCTGCATGAGGAACACGGTGTGGTGCTCCGCGCAGATGGCGTGCTCCCGCTCTTTGGGGGTCTTGTCCGGCCAGCGGTCTTCCAGTTCCTGTGTGGTGACGAAATACACGTCCCGATCCAGCTTCACCCGCAGGCTGGGGAAGGCCACATTCAGCGCCTCGCTGGTTTCGCACACGGCGGAAACAATGGCCCGGACAACGGCTTTCAGATAGGATTCGTTCCGATCCTCCCGGGAGATGATCTTCTCCCAGTCCCACTGATCCACATAGACGGAGTGGATGTTGTCCAGTTCCTCGTCCCGGCGGATGGCGTTCATGTCGGTGTACAGCCCCTTGCCCTCATGGAAGCCGTAGCGCTTCAGCGCCAGACGCTTCCACTTGGCCAGAGAGTGCACCACCTCGCCGTCCAGCCCCACGTCGGGAATGTCAAACTTCACAGGGCGCTCCACACCGTTGAGGTTGTCGTTCAGACCGGAGTCGGAGGCCACAAACAGCGGCGCAGACACCCGGCGCAGGTTCAGGGCATTGGAGAGGTTGGTCTGAAAGGACTCCTTGATAAAGGCAATGGCCCGCTGCAGTTCATAGTTGGGCAGGGGCGCCTTGTAGCCCTGAGGAATATACAGTTCACTCATGGAAATTTCCCTCTTTCTCCTTCAGTTCAGCTTGTCCAGTCCCAGACGCAGCCGGCGCAGGGTTTCCTCCCGCCCCAGCAGATGGCAGATTTCCACGGCACCGCCGGGGGTCACCAGCTTGCCGGCGGCGGCGATGCGGACAGGCCACATCAGCATGGCGTTCTTCACCCCCAGCGTCACCGCCAGATTGATGAGGGTGTCGTGAATGGCGTCCGCCGTCCAGTCGGGGATGGCTTCCAGCGCGGGGATGGCGGCTTCCAGCATGGCTTTGGAAACCTCCGGATTCGTCTTGGACTTCTTGTTGGTGAAGAACTCCGCGTCGTAATCCGGCAGCGCGTCGAAGAAGTCGATTTTCTCCGGGATGTCCGTCAGCTTTTCGCACCGGGCCTGCAGCAGGGCGGCGATCCCGGCGGCGTCAATGGCGGGATTTTTCACCGCCTGACGGATATACGGCTCCGCCGTCTTTGCAAAGGCGGCAGGCTCCATGCTGCGGAGGTAGGCGGCGTTGAAATACGTCAGCTTTTCCATGTCGAAAATGGCGGGGGACTTGGAGATACCGGCGATGTCGAACACCTTCACCAGTTCCTCCAGAGAGAAAATCTCCTGCTCGGAGTATTCTCCCTTGGGCGCCCAGCCCAGCAGCGCCACATAGTTCAGAATGGCGTCCGTCAGGAAGCCCTGTGCCTTCAGATCCTCATAGGAGGGATCCCCGTGGCGCTTGCTCATCTTGTTGTGCTGATCCCGCATGACGGGGGAGCAGTGGACGTAGGTGGGGATCTCCCAGCCGAAGGCCTCATAGAGCAGGTTGTACTTGGGGGCGGAGGAGAGGTACTCGCTGCCCCGCACCACATGGGTGATGCCCATGAGATGGTCATCCACCACGTTGGCGAAGTTGTAGGTGGGCAGGCCGTCCCGCTTCAGCAGCACCTGATCGTCCAGGGTCTTGTTTTCCACGGTGATGTCCCCGAAGGAGACATCGTGGAAGGTGGTAGTGCCCTCGTGGGGGATCCGCTGGCGGATGACATAAGGCTTTCCGGCGGCCAGATTGGCGGCGACTTCCTCGGCGCTGAGGTTCCGGCAGGGATCGTCCGCCCGGTCAAACTCCCCGGAATCCTCCTCGGACTCCGCCTTTTCGCAGAAGCAGTAGTAGGCGGCACCCTTCTCCACCAGCAGCCGGGCGTAGGGCAGGTAAAGATCCCGCCGCTCCGACTGGATGTAGGGGCCGGTAGGGCCGCCTACGTCGGGGCCTTCGTCGTGATCCAGACCGCACTCCTTCATGGTGCGGTAGATGACGTCCGTGGCCCCTTCCACCAGACGCCCCTGATCCGTGTCCTCAATCCGCAGGATGAAGGTGCCGCCGGCGTGTCGGGCAATGAGCCAGGTGTACAGGGCGGTACGCAGGTTGCCAACGTGCATATAGCCGGTGGGGGAGGGGGCAAAACGGGTGCGGACCTTCCCCTTGGGAATGCGGGCTTCCATATCCTCAAAAAATTTCATATCCAATGCCATGAATGATGCCTCCATGTCAAAATTCGTAATTTTGCAAAATACATTATCCATGTTTTGAGTCGGAAAGTCAAGAACTTCCGGTACTTGTTGACAAAACAACAATTATGTGGTATTCTGTGCGAAGATGTTGATTTATCAATATTAGGAGGCGGCACGATGGAAGAACGCTATGAGACGTTTACGGTATTGATTGCCCGCATCAACCGCAGCATCAAGCGCGTCAAATCGGCGGAGATGGCGGAGTTTCAGCTGAAAGGGCCGTATGTGTCCTGCCTGTACTACCTGTCTTTGACAGACGGCCTGACGGCCGCTGCGCTTTGCGAGCGGTGCGACGAGGACAAGGCGGCCATTTCCAGATCTCTGGATGATCTGGAGAAGAGCGGATACATTACCTGCGAAAGCAGCACCGGGCGGCGTTACCGCGCGCCGCTGCACCTGACGGAGCGGGGACGCGCAGTCTGCCGCGAGATAAACCAGCGAATCGACCGCATTGTGGACAGTGCCAGTCAGGGACTGAGCGAAGCGGAACGAAAAAGTATGTATCGGGCGCTGACTCTGATATCTGAAAATCTGGAGCAGATGTACAGCGGGAAACAGGGAGGAAATCATTAACATGAGTGTACGCATTATTGTAGATTCTTCGGCGGATGTGGCGGAGCGGTTTCAAAAGCGGCTTTGCGTGGTGCCGCTGACCATCCATTTCGGCAGCGAGGAGCTGATCGACGGCGTGACCATCGACAAGGCCCGTTTTTACCAGCGGCTGGTGGAGAGCGACCGGCTGCCCACCACCAGTCAGGCCACGCCTGCGGCGTTTCAGAAGGTCTATGAGCAGACCGTGCAGGCCGGGGACAGCGCTGTGGTCATCACCCTGTCCGGCAAGCTTTCCGGCACCTATCAGAGTGCCTGCATCGCGGCGGAGGAGTTCCGGCAAATCTATGTGGTAGACAGCCGGACTGCTGCCATCGGAACAGGAGTCCTGGCGGAATATGCCCTTTCCTGTGCGGAAGCGGGGCAGTCGGCTGAGGAGATTGCGGCGCAGCTGGAAGAAAAGCGGGAAGACGTTTGTCTGGTGGCGCTGTTGGATACGCTGGAATATCTGAAGCGGGGCGGACGGATCTCTAAAACCGTGGCATTGGCCGGCGGCCTGCTGAATATCAAGCCGGTCGTTACCGTCCGGGACGGCGAGGTGGTTCTCATCGGGAAAGCCCGCGGATCCAGACAGGGAAACAACCTGCTGGCAGAGAAAATCCGTGCCTGCGGCGGGATTGACTTCGGTATGCCGATCCTGCTGGGCTACAGCGGCCTCAGCGACACCCTTCTGAAAAAGTATGTGGAGGACAGCAGGGCGCTGTGGCAGGATGGCGCGGAAAAGCTGGACGCAGCGCTGATCAGCGGCGTCATCGGTACCCACACCGGCCCCGGCGTGATAGCCGCAGCATTCTTCAGAAAGCACTGAGGTGCGGGGAAATCGTAATCATAGACGGAAAACCGGGACGGCACGGCCGTCCCGGTTTTTCGTCAGGAAAGTCAAGAGTCCGGATTGCAATTTTTAATAAGAGATGCTATACTGTATCAGTTAAACTGCATCCTTTCGGCAGTTGAGACGCACATCCGCCGGTTTCCGGCTGAAATACAGAAAAAGCGAGGTATTGATTTATGGAAAGCGAAGTTCAGAAAAAAAGAATTTTAAGCGGCATCCAGCCCTCCGGGGATCTGACGCTGGGCTCCTATCTGGGAGCCATCCGCAACTGGGCGGCGCTGGCCGATGAATATGACTGCTACTATATGCTGGCCGATATGCACACCATCACCGTGCGGCAGGTGCCGGCGGATCTGCGGCGGCACACGCTGACCCAGGTGGCGGCCTATATCGCCAGCGGACTGGATCCGGAGAAGAACACCCTGTTTGTCCAGTCCCACGTTCCCGCCCACGCCCAGCTGGGCTGGGTGCTGGACTGCTACACCATGTTCGGCGAGCTGAGCCGCATGACCCAGTTCAAGGACAAGTGCGCCAAAAATGCGGACAACATCAACGCGGGACTCTTCACCTACCCCTCCCTGATGGCAGCGGACATCCTGCTCTATCAGGCGGATCTGGTGCCGGTGGGCGGCGACCAGAAGCAGCACGTTGAAATCTGCCGGGACATTGCCGAGCGGTTCAACGGCATTTATGGTGAAACCTTCAAGCTGCCGGATCCCTACATCCCGCAGGTGGGCGCCCGGATTATGAGCCTTACCAGCCCCAACAGCAAGATGAGCAAGTCCGATAAGGACCAGAACGGCTGCATTTATATGCTGGAAAAGCCGGAGGACATCATGCGGAAGTTCAAAAAGGCCGTCACCGACTCCGATGCCTGCGTCCGCTTCGACCCGGAGAACAAGCCCGGGGTGTCCAACCTGATGCAGATTTACTCCGTGGCCACCGGCCGGAACTACGACGCCATTGAGCAGGAGTTCGCCGGACAGGGCTACGGCAGCTTCAAGACCGCCGTGGGAGAGTCCGTGGTGGAACTGCTGCGCCCCATCCGGGAGGAGACGGAGCGCCTGCTGGCGGATAAGGCGTATCTGGAGAGCGTGTACCGCGCCGGCGCGGAGAAGGCGGCTCATGTGGCCAACCGCACGCTGTCCAAGGTCTATAAAAAAGTGGGCTTCCTGGCCCGGTAACGGCGGAGGATACATGAAAATAGATATGCAGCTGTTGGCGCCTGCGGCGCTGGCATTGCTGACGGCACTGGTGGTCAGCTTCCTGATGACTCCAGTGGTAAAGAGCTTTGCCTATAAGGTGGGCGCCATCGACGTGCCCAAGGACGAGCGGCGGATGCACCATAAGCCCATCCCCCGGCTGGGGGGACTGGCCATTTTCGCCGGGTTTATGGCCAGCATCCTGCTGTTTGTGGACATCCGGCTGAACCCCCAGATGCAGAGCATTCTGCTGGGGGCCGTGATTATCGTGGTGCTGGGGGTGGTGGACGACATCATGGCCCTGCCTGCCAAGCTGAAATTCGTGGTGCAGATTGCGGCGGCGCTGATTCCGGCGCTGAACGGCGTGTCCATTCAGGCGCTGTCCAATCCCAACATCTTTTCTCCCAACGCCTACTGGGTGCTGGACTGGCTGTCCATCCCCGTTACGGTGCTGTGGATTGTGGGGATTACCAACGCCGTGAACCTCATTGACGGGCTGGACGGCCTTGCCAACGGCGTGTCGGCCATTTCCGCCGCCACGGTGCTGGCGATTGCCCTTATCTGCTCCGAGGCACAGGTGGCCATTGTCATGGCGGCGCTGGTGGGCGCCTGCGTGGGCTTCCTGCCCTATAACCTGAACCCCGCCAGAATGTTCATGGGGGACACCGGCGCCACGTTCCTGGGCTTCATTCTGGCCACCATGTCCATTCAGGGGCTGTTCAAGTTCTACGCGGTGATTTCCTTTGCCGTGCCCTTCCTGATTCTGGGACTGCCTATTTTCGACACGGCTTTTGCCATGATTCGCCGGGTGGCTCACGGGCAAAGCCCCATGCACGCCGACCGGGGGCACATCCATCACCGGCTCATTGACATGGGATTGAACCAGAAGCAGGCGGTGGCGACCCTGTATGTGATTTCCGGGATTCTGGGGCTTTCTGCCGTGGTGCTGACCACCGGCGGCGAGGCCAAGGCCATGCTGCTTCTGCTGGCGCTGTGTATTGTGGCGGTGGTGGCCGCCCGGGTGGTGTTCCCCAAGGAAGTGAAGGAGGAACTCCACGAGGAACTTGAGGAACTGACGGAACTGGGGCACCATACCGAAAAGGACGAGCCGAAGGAGGAAGAACCGTAATGGACAGGCTGCGGATTATGAGCGTCTTCGGCACCCGGCCGGAGGCCATCAAAATGTGCCCGCTGGTGAAGGAACTGGCCGCCCGGCCGGAGATAGAGAGCCTCTGCTGCGTCACCGCCCAGCATCGCCAGATGCTGGACAGCGTGCTGGAGGTCTTTGAGGTCAAGCCGAACTGGGATCTGGACATCATGACCCCCCGGCAGACCCTCTCCACCATCACCAGCAAGTGTCTCACCGGCATGGACGAGGCCATCGACACCCTGAAGCCGGATATGATTCTGGTGCACGGGGATACCTCCACCACCTTTGCCGGGGCGCTGTCCGCCTTCTACCATCAGGTGAAGGTGGGGCATGTGGAGGCGGGGCTGCGGACGTATGACAAGTATTCGCCCTTCCCGGAGGAAATGAACCGCAAGCTGGTGTCCTCCATTGCGGATTTATACTTCTGCCCCACGGTGAACAACAAGAATAACCTTCTGCGGGAGAATATCACCGAGGGTCTGTTCGTCACCGGCAACACGGTGATTGACGCATTGAAAACCACTGTCCGGGAGGATTACCGGTTTTCCACCGACGAGTTGAACCGCCTGCCCTACGGGGAGAAGAAAATCATTCTGGTCACCTGCCACCGCCGGGAGAATTACGGCGAGCCCATGAAGCACATCATGCTGGCGCTGCGGCAGATTGCGGAGGAGGACCCGGAGGTGGAACTGGTGTATCCCGTCCACCTCAGCCCGGTGGTGCGGGAGGCGGTGGACAAATACCTCCGGGGCACCCCCCGGGTGCACCTCATCGACCCCCTGCCGGCAGACGAAATGCACAACCTCATGGCTCGCTGTTATCTGGTGATGACGGACTCCGGCGGATTGCAGGAGGAGGCGCCGGCACTGGGCAAGCCGGTGCTGGTGATGCGCCGGGAGACGGAGCGCCCCGAGGCGGTGGCCGCCGGGACGGTGAAACTCTGCGGCGTGGTGCAGGACGACATTGTCACCATGGCACAGCGGCTGATTCGGGACAGGGCGGCCTACGAAAAAATGGCCCATGCCGTGAATCCTTACGGGGACGGGCAGGCCTGCCGCCGCATCGCGGACGACATTCTCTGGTATTTCGGACGCCGGGAGAAGCCGGCGGAAGACCTGGCATAACATCCCGTCGGAAGGAGAGAGGGCATGAAGCGGACGCAGAAGCTGGTGACATGGGGCATTGTGATTCTGGTGGTGCTGGTGGTTCTGCTGATGCTGATGAGCAACCTGCGCCGCTCCTCCCGGGTGGTTCTGCCGGATACCGGCTCCGCCGCGGAAAGCGATGAGAACCTCCCCTCCGGCGGGGACGCCCTGACGGTGGTGGAGGTGTCGCCGGAAACCGTGCAGGCGGCGGTGGCCACCCTCCGCAGGCCGGAGAGTTACAGCCGCAGCATCACGGTGGAATACCTGTGGGACGGCGGCAGCGGCACGGCGGAAATGACGGTTTCCGTCTCCGGCAGGTGGAGCCGCATTGACCGCACCCTGCCGGACGGGCAGGTGCGCCACACCGTTACGGACGGCGAAACGACGTATATCTGGTACAACAGCGAGAACGAGGTGTTCGCCGGTGCTGCCGGGACGATTACGCCGGATATGGAGCAGACCGTTCCCACCTATGAGGCGGTGCTGGAACTGCCGATGGAGCGGATTACCCAGGCGGACTACCGGATGGTGTCCGACGTCCGCTGCATCTATGTGGAGACGGCGGAGGACGAATGGGGCTATGCCCAGCGGTACTGGGTCAGCGTGGACACTGGGCTTCTGGTGGTGGCGGAGCGGCTGCAGAAGGGCGAAACGGTGTACCGCATGGCGGCGCTGAGCGCAGACCTGACGGCGCCGGCTCCGGCGCTGTTCACCCTGCCGGACGGCACGGTGCTGGGAGAGGGATAATGCGCCCGGGCGGCATCCTCCCGGGGCGGGAAATCCCGGCGCGGAAGGGATGCGGCCTCTCTGACGGCCTGAACACGGCAGAGCACCACGGAACATGACAGAAAAATCCCCGGCGGCTTATGGGGAAGCCGCCGGGGATTTTTTGACCTGTACAGAGGGGCTGCGGTGCACCGTTATGTATCCGGTACCGGAACCTGCTGTCATACAGGTGTTTGTCCCTTAAAAATTATTCCTCGGGAACGATGGCGCCGTTGGGGCAGGTGTCGCTGCAAGAACCGCAGTCCAGGCAAGCGGCAGAATCGATGACATACTGATCATCGCCCTGGCTGATGGCACCGGCGGGGCAGACGTCCGCGCAGGAACCGCAGCTGACGCAAGCAGAAGTAATCTTATAAGCCATGAAATTGCACCTCCATTAGAATGTGCCTCCATTGTACCATACAATTTCAAAAATGCAAGAGTCTCTCGTTAAATAAATGTACAATCTCCGGAGGGGGACGGAAACTTTTCTGAGGGTTATTTGCCGGTGTCCTCCCTGTGGACGCCCTCCCGTTCCGGGACGTCGTCCTGCATCCGGCTGTCGGGATGCTCCGGCTGGGGCTTGGGGCGCTTCAGATGCCAATAGGACATATTGATGGGCTGATCCTCCTCAAAGAGGTCATAGTAGTCGGCATCCCGCAGCTTGGGACGGCGATGGCGGACAATGGCCGTCAGGGTGGGGTAGAGGACAATGGCGATGAGGCCGCCGGAAAAGCCGTTGTTGTACAGGTTCAGCCCTGCCACCGGGCCGCCGGTCTGGAGCACCAGCGCCGAGTGGATGAAGCCGGCCAGCACGCCGTAGACCGCGCCGAAATGCCCCGCCACCGGCGCCAGCGTTGTGCCGAACAGGCCGGCCAGCTGAAGTGCCGGATAATTGGGGTCATAGTGCATTCCGCAGGCACCCAGCCACACGCCCGCCATCACCGGAATGATGTTCCGGGGATGCTTTCCGAAGGCGGAGAAGCCCATGATGGTGAAAATGCCTCCCAGAGTGGGGCCGTTGAGGTCGCCGCCGATGAGCAGGATATAGGCGGTGCCGATGAGGCCGTTGAGGCCGATATTGACCAGCACCGGCCCTGCGCCGAACATACGCAGGTAATCGCTGGGGGCACGCCCCGTGGTGCTGAGAAGCCGCCGGTAGCCTGCCCATACGGCCCACGCCGGCGTTCTGCACCCGAAGAAGCCGATGAGGATGAAGACGATACAGATGGCGCAGCAGGCAATTCCCAGTTCTTTGTTCTGACCGGTAGACCAGTAGAGCACGGAGTCCGGCTTGTCACCGAAGGCCGTCAGCACCGGCACCACCATCATGGCCAGCATCCCGCAGGCAAAGCCCATGTTGTAGAGGTTCATGCCGTTCTGCACCTTGTAGGTGTAGGCGGACAGGGAGGGCAGCAGGAAGCCCACCGCCACGCCGGTGAGGATGCCCAGCGGCAGGCTGGCATGGACGCTGCCCAGCGCCATGTAGCTTACCAGCGGCGCCAGGGAGGTGGACAGCAGCGCCACGGAGGCGTATTTGGAAAACGGCTCCCGCTGATACCGGGCGTACAGCCATGTTCCCAGAATGATGGGCCAGATGTTGAACACGTTTTTGCCGAACAGGGAGAAGCCCGCCATCAGCCCCATTTCCACAATGGTGAAGCCGTTGAAGGGATCCTTCGCCAGCTTCAGAATGCAGACGGAAATGATGGTCACCAGACCGGCGTTGATAAACGCCGCTGCCTCCCCTGCAATGTGGATATAGTCGGTAATCAGCAGATCCTGCATGGTGACGATCTTCCAGAGTCCCGGCAGGATCTCTTCCGGATGTCCCATGCTGACTCCCACCAGCATCAGAGCAATGGAGAAAGCAATGGTGGCGGGGAAAATAGCGCGATAACGTCCCGTGGTATTCACAAGATTCCTCCTGTTTTTAACAGTTTCTTGACAACCGGGCAAAAGACAGGCACGCCTGTCGGCGTGTCTGCTTCTGTGTGGCCTATTTTATTATACAGATTCAAGGCCGCCTTGGCAACCGGAATCGTGAAAAATTTCACGACTTGCGGCTTTTCCAATTTCCCCCGTTTTTCGAGCGCTTCGGAGAATTGCGGCGGACGTGCCGCAGGGGAGAGGTTACTGGGCGTCAATCCGTTCCTTCAGTTCATTGAGGTACATCCAGCGCTCCGTTTTTTCTTCCAGCGCCGCTTCCAGTTCCGCCTGCTGTGCCTGCAATTCCTGCAGCTTCACATAATCGCTGCCGCAGGCGCCCTGGGCTTCCTCACATTCCTGAATCTGCCGTTCCAGCGCCGCCAGATCGCCGTCAATGGTTTCAAACTCCCGCTGCTCCTTGAAGGTGAACTTCAGCTTCCGCTCCCGGGGACGCTCCTGCGCCGCTTTGGGCTTTTCTGCTTTGACGGGGGTATCTTCTTCTTTTCGCTTGGCCTGCCAGTCAGACCAGTTGCCGGTATAGCGCAGTACCTGCCCGTCCCGCACCTCAAAGACCTGCTCTGCCAGCCTGTCCAGCAGGAAGCGGTCGTGGGACACAATCAGGATGGGGCCGGGGAAGCCCTGCAAATAGTCCTCCAGAATGGAGAGAGTCATGATGTCCAAATCGTTGGTTGGCTCGTCCAGCAGCAGTACGTTGGGGGCTTCCATCAGGATGGACAGCAGGTACAGCCGCCGCCGCTCTCCGCCGCTGAGCCGCCCGATGGGGACGGATTGCAGGTCGCTGGGGAACAGGAACCGCTCCATCATGGCTTTGGCGGTGAAGGTGCCCTCGTCGGTGCGGACTTCGTCGCCGATGTCGTGGATAAAGTCGTAGACCCGCTGGTTCAGGTTCAGTTCCCGCCCCTCCTGAGAGAAGTGGCCGATTTTCACCGTGGTGCCTATGTCCACCGTGCCGCTGTCCGGCGCCAGTTCCCCGGCAAACAGCCGCAGCAGGGTGGACTTGCCTGCGCCGTTGTGGCCTACGATGCCGATGCGGTCGTTCCGCAGGAGGTTGTAGGAGAAGTCCCGGATGACGGTACGTTCTCCATAGGCCTTGCTGACGTCGTGGAGTTCGATGAGTTTTTTTCCCAGACGGCTGGAGGCTGCCGCCAGCTGCACCGTGTCGTCCATTTCCGGAGCGTCCTGATTTTTCAGGGCTTCGTACCGCTCAATGCGGTCTTTACTTTTGGTGGTTCTTGCCCGGCAGCCCCGCATAATCCACTCCCGCTCCGTCCGCAGGATGGACTGCCGCTTCCGTTCGCTGGCTTCTGCCATCTCCGCCCGCTGGGCTTTCAGTTCCAAATAGCGGGAGTAGTTGGCCTCGTAATGGTACAGTTTGCCCCGGGACAGTTCCGTAATGTGGTTTACCACCCGCTCCAGAAAGTACCGGTCATGGGTCACCATCACCAGCCCGCCCCGGAACCGGCGGAGCCAGTCTTCCAGCCACGCGGTCATCTCCGCGTCCAGATGGTTGGTGGGCTCGTCCAGAATCAGCACATCCGCCGGGTGAATCAGCGCCGCCGCCAGCGCCACCCGCTTCCGCTGGCCGCCGGAGAGGGTGCCTACCTTCTGCTCATAGTCCGGCAGTCCCAGCCGGTTCAGCATGGATTTGGCCTCGTACTCGTTGAGTTCCCGAAATTCTTTGGGGAAGTGCAGGAACACCTGCTCCAGAACCGTGGCGTCGTCCTCCATAGGCGGATTCTGCTCCAGCAGGCTCACCTGCACATTGGGATTCCGGGAGATGGTTCCGGCGTCGGCTTCCAGCTTCCCGGCCAGAACCTTCAGAAAGGTGGACTTGCCGGTGCCGTTGATGCCGATAACGCCTACCTTGTCTCCCTCGTTCAGATAAAAATTCACATCCTCCAGCAGCTGGCGGCTGCCGAAGTTGATGGACAGGTGCTCCGCAGATAAAAGCATGACGGTTCTCCTTTGCTTTTTTTGGTTTTCATGGTATACTATATACTGATTTTCACAAACCGGCAAGTGCCGATGGGAGGCTTTTACCTATGAAAACCTGTCTTGTTCTGGAGGGCGGCGCCATGCGGGGAATGTTTACCGCCGGGGTGCTGGACGTATTTTACGATGCCGGCATCCATTTTGACGGCATCATCGGCGTGTCCGCCGGCGCTGCCTTCGGCGTCAACTACCTCTCCGGGCAGCCGGGGCGGGTTATCCGCTACAGCAAGCGCTTTAATTCCAGCCATGATTACATGGGGCTGCGCCCTCTGCTGAAAAGCGGCAACATCGTCAATACGGAATACGCCTACGACAAGGTTCCCCGGGAACTGGACCCCTTTGACGGGGAAACCTTTGACGCCTCCGGCGTCCCCTTCTGGGTGGTGGTGACCAATCTGGAAACCGGCAGGCCGGAATACATCCGGCTGGAGCATTCCATGGAGCAGATGGACGCCATCCGCGCCTCCGCCTCCATGCCCTTTGTTTCCCAACCGGTGAACATTGACGGCAAGCTGTATCTGGACGGCGGCGTGGCGGATTCCGTCCCCTTCCGGGCGG
This sequence comes from uncultured Dysosmobacter sp., assembly GCA_934636905.1. Classification (GTDB taxonomy): domain Bacteria; phylum Bacillota; class Clostridia; order Oscillospirales; family Oscillospiraceae; genus Oscillibacter. Next base: position 21,321 of record CAKUBJ010000011.1, read on the forward strand.
CGGTTCAGCTGGGGTTTGACCGGGTGGCGGTGATCCTGACCCGGGACAAAAGCTATGTGAAAAAACCCATGAATCCCAGGCCTATTGACCTTTGCTACAAACATTACCCGGCCTTTGCGGAGCAGCTGAAGGAGCGCCACAGCGTCTACAACAACGCCCTGAAGGAACTTCTCAACTGGGAGCAGCAGGGGAAGGCGTGGGTGCTGCATCCCAGCCAGCCCATTGAAATCGGGCGGCTGGAGCGCCATGCCGAAAAGCTGCAGGCAGTCTATGACCTGGGGACGGCGGACGCCCGGGGGGCGCTGGACTCCCTGAAGGCCTATCTGGCGCAGGGCTGATGGAAGTCCTTACCTACACCGTGCCGCCGGAGGAGGACGGCGTCTGCGTCCGGCACATCCTGAAGGCGAAACTCCACTTCTCCACCCATGCCGTGACCCGGCTGACCCGCGCCGAAAACGGCATCACCGTCAACGGCGCCCACGCCCGGACGGTAGACCCGGTGCGTACCGGCGATGTGGTGGCGGTGCGTTCCGACGACCTGCGGCCGCCGAAGGTGCTGCCTACACCGGGGGACTGGCCGCTGCCCATTGTCTATGAGGACGCCCATCTGCTTATCCTCAACAAGCCGGCGGGCATGACGGCTCACGCCTCCAACTTCCTGCCGGACACCCCCACGGTGGCAGGGGCGCTGGCTTATCAGCGGGGGACGGCGTTTATTTTCCATGTGGTGAACCGGCTGGACAAGGGCACCACCGGATTGATGGCGGTGGCCAAAAGCGGCTATATCCATGACCGGCTGCGGCGGATGCTCCATTCGGAGGGGTTCCGCCGGGAATACCGGGCGGTGTGCGTCGGCTGTCCGGAGCCGCCTGCCGGCATCATTGATGCTCCCATCGGCCGGGACGAAACCTCCGCCGTCCGCCGGACGGTGCGGCCGGACGGACAGTACGCCGTCAGCCGGTACGAGGTGCTGTCCACCCGGAACGGGCTGTCGCTGGTGAAGCTGCTGCCGGAAACCGGCCGCACCCATCAGCTGCGGGTGCACATGGCGTACATCGGCCACCCACTGGCGGGGGACTGGCTGTACGGCACGGAGGCGCCCGCTTTGATTCCACGGCCTGCTCTGCACGCCTGCGCTCTAACCCTGACCCACCCGGTCACCGGGGAAGTCCTGCATTTTACGGCGCCGATTCCTGAGGATATGCAGGCGCTGATTTAAGCTGCCTGTTCAAAAAAATGAATGGAGGAAAAATTATGTTAACCTGGAACGTCACCTATCACTGCAAGCCCGGCAAACGGGAGGCCTTTTTCAAGGCGATTTCCGAGTTGGGCGTCCGCGGCAATTCCAACAGGGAAGAGGGCAATCTGAAATATGATTACTTCTTTGACGCGCAGGATCCTGACGCCCTGCTGCTGGTGGAGTCGTGGACGGAGCCTGCCCTTCAGCAGGCGCACTGCCGGACGGAGATTTTTGCCCGGCTTCAGGCGCTGAAGGCGGAGTACTGCGAAAATGTAACCATCGACAAATTCGGGGATTGAAGGTATACAGGTTTTGCAGTTCTCCGGCAATCTCGCTGCCCTTGGTGCTTGCCCCGTAGTCCTTTACCAGCGCGTCCGCCGCCTTGGCAACGGACATCTTGTCCGTGGTCGCCTGCTGGGTGCGCCGGGTCTGGCTCTTCCAGTACTCCACCCGCTCTTTCAGGGTGTCGTTTTCCCGTTTCAGCGCCGCCAGTTCCTGCGCGTTCTCCGTGCCTTTCAGAGAGAAATTCTCATTGACATTTTCTCTGCTTTGAGATACACTATTTGATAGTAGGGATGTGTCCGACTTGACGGACTGCCCTACTTTTTTTATTGGGCTGATGTCATAAAGAATTTTTTCGCCGCCTGCGGTATTTGCAACGTTCAAGGTAGCTTCCCAAATAATTCCGTTTTTGTCCTGAATGAACGTTGTCCAATAATCCCAGTCGCTTTTGCCGTTATTGTCAAGCCAGTCATGGGAATACAAGGGAGCCTTACTCTTGTCAAATTTCGCCGTTTCAATTAACTCGTCAACAAGGACAACCGCTTCCTGCTTTGTCTCGTTTCCAATATACTTAGTTGCCAAATCTTTATTGACGGCAATTTTTTTGCCGTTTCGATTTGTAAAACGGGCTTCCGGTTTTGCGATTGTAATGTCAACAGCATTCCCAGCCTGGTCATAAGCGGTAAAAACTTCGCCGCCAAGCTCTTTGATCCGCTCCTTGACCATTTCAGTCCGTTCTTTCGGGGTTAAATTCTCAAGAAGTGTCGAATCGAGATGAACGCCCACACCGTTTATCATTTCCTTCGATTTCCCCAATGCTATACCGTGTTTCACCGCCCTCCGTGGCGGTATTTTTGTTGTTCAGGCTTTCCGCCTGCTTGCTGGCCGCTTCAAATGCCGCCTGCAGTTCGCCCTCCACCGTCTGGACCTGCCGCTTGGATCTGCCGGTCAGCTTGCCTACAATCTCATGGATGGCGTCCCGCAGCTTTTGAAGCGGAATGGTGTGCGATTGACAGGAAAACCCCCGGAGAGCTGCAGCTCTCCGGGGGTTTGTCTGATTCTGCCGATGGGGTTCCGTCGGCGGTTACTTGGTAACCACCAGCTTGTCATCCTCCACGGCCAGCTTGGCGGTGTCACCCTCCTTGAGGGTGCCGTCCAGCATTTTCTCGGCCACGGCGTCCTCCACCTTGCTCTGGATGGCCCGGCGCAGGGGACGGGCACCGTACTTGGGGTCGAAGCCCTCCTTGGCCAGTTCCTTGACGGCGGCATCGTCGGCGTCCAGATGGATGCCCATGGTTTCCATGCGGTTGGCCACGGTCTTGAGCATCCTGCGGGCAACCTCCTCAATGTCCGGCTCCGTCAGGGCACGGAAGACGATGATGTCGTCAATCCGATTCAGGAACTCGGGACGGAAGGTCTGGCGCAGTTCCGCCATGACGGTTTCCTTTGCCTGAGCATAGGCCTTGTCGGCGTCTGCTTCCGCCTTTTCGTCCGCGTCGAAGCCCAGTTTGGCACCGGCGGCGGTCAGCGCCTTGGCGCCGATGTTGCTGGTCATGACGATGACGGTGTTCTTGAAGTCCACGGTGCGTCCCTGAGAGTCGGTAATCCGGCCATCGTCCAGAATCTGGAGCATGATGTTCCAGACATCCTCGTGGGCTTTTTCGATTTCGTCGAACAGCACCACGGAATAGGGCTTACGGCGCACCTTCTCCGTCAGCTGGCCGCCTTCATCGTGACCCACATAACCCGGGGGAGAACCGATGAGGCGGGATACCGTGTGACGCTCCATGTATTCGGACATATCAATCCGGATCATGGCGTTCTCGTCACCGAACATGGCTTCCGCCAGGGACTTGCACAGTTCCGTCTTGCCTACGCCGGTGGGGCCAAGGAACAGGAAGCTGCCGATGGGGCGCTTGGGATCCTTCAGACCCACACGACCCCGGCGGATGGCACGGGCCACGGCCTTCACGGCCTCGTCCTGTCCCACAACCCGCTTGTGGAGGGTATCCTCCATGTGCAGCAGCCGCTGCCCCTCGTCCTCCGTCAGACGGGTGACGGGGATGCCGGTCCAGCCGGACACCACGGCGGCAATGTCCTCGGCATTGACGTCCCGGTGCTCCTGACTGTTCTTGCGGCGCTTGTCCCGCTCAATCTCCACCTGCTCCTTATAGTCCTTCTCAATGTCCCGCAGCTGGGCGGCCTTTTCGAAGTCCTGTGCGGCAATGGCGGCGTCCTTGTCCTTGGCAAGGGCGTTGATTTTCTCCTCCAGACTCTTCAGTTCTTCGGAGGGCTCCTCCTGCTCCATCCGCACCCGGCTGGCGGCTTCGTCCATCAGGTCGATGGCCTTGTCAGGCAGGAACCGGTCGTTGATATACCGGGTGGACAGTTCCACGGCGGCCTGCAGCGCCTCGTCGGTGATGTGCAGCTTGTGGTGCTGCTCGTACTTTTCCCGAAGTCCCTTCAGGATTTCCAGCGTGGCTTCCTGACTGGGCTCGCCCACGGTCACCGGCTGGAACCGGCGCTCCAGTGCGGCGTCCTTTTCGATATACTTACGGTACTCGTTGAGGGTGGTGGCGCCGATAATCTGGATCTCGCCCCGTCCCAGAGCGGGCTTGATGATGTTGGCGGCGTCCACGGCGCCCTCGGCGGAGCCGGCGCCTACAATGGTGTGGATCTCATCAATGAAGAGAATGACGCTGCCGTCCTTCCGGACTTCCTGCATCAGCTTCTTGATGCGCTCCTCAAATTCGCCCCGGTATTTGGTGCCGGCCACCATGCCGGACAGATCCAGCGACAGCAGCTTCTTGTCCAGCAGGTTCTCCGGCACGTCGCCCATGGCGATTTTCCGTGCCAGCCCCTCGGCAATGGCGGTCTTGCCCACACCGGGTTCACCGATGAGGCAGGGGTTATTCTTGGTGCGGCGGGAGAGAATCTGAATGACTCTCTGAATTTCGTCGTCCCGGCCGATGACGGGATCCAGCTTCCCGGTGCGGGCGTCCGCCGTCAGATCCCGGGTGAACTCCGCCAGCGTCTTGCCGGTTTTACTCTCCTCCCTGGAGGCACCGGCAGGGGCGCGGCCGTTATCCGCCGCCTGCGCCCGGGGCGCCGCGCTGAGTTTCTTCATCAGAGCGGTGTACAGCTGACGGGCATCCACGCCGGCAGACCGCAGGATGCGGACGGCCATGTTGTTGCCCTCCCGGAGAATGCCGGCCAGCAGGTGCTCCGTGCCGATGTAGGCATAGCCGCCCCGGATGGAATCCTCCATGGCGATTTCCACCACATGCTTGGCTCTGGGGGTCAGCCCCTGAGCGGGGTTGCCGCCGGGCAGCCCGGAGCCGACGCTCTTGCGAACCATTTCCGTCAGCAGGTCATCGGTGAGGCCCGCCTCCGTCAACACCGTGTGGGCAAGACCTTCGTCTTCCCGCATCAGTCCCAGCAGCAGGTGCTCGGTACCCACATAGCCGTGACCCAGTTCGCCTGCGGCTTCCTGTGCCAGCCGCAGGGCTTCCTCCGCAGTGGGAGTGAATTTATTTTCATTCATAGTTCATACCTCTTTTACAATAGGATGCGCGCCTGTCGGGAAGGCGTCAGGCACTTTCCCGACTGTCCTTTTTGGACTCTCTGGCTTCCTTGTGCGCCTCTTCCAGCTTGTGGATTTCGTCCCGCAGCTGGGCGGCCCGCTCGAAGTTCTCTTCGTGGATGGCCTTTCTCTGCTCCAGCTTCAGCGCATTCAACTGACGCAGATAGGAGAACCGGCTCTGTTCCTCATGGCTCATGAGGTCGTCCTTCTTCTCCGCTTTGGCCTCTTCCTGTGCCGGCGCTCCGCTGAGGGCAGGCATGGTATCGAAGAAATCATCGAAGGGGCTTTCCAGCATCCGGTTCATCCGACCCAGCAGGGACGGCATGGGGCTGAAGAAATCTCCGAAGAAATCATCGTTTCCGAAGAAGCTGTCCATCATGGACGGCCGTCTTGCGAAGAGTTTCTGGGTGTAGCCCAGCTTCTCCGCGCACGCCTGACAGAGGTGATGCTCCTCCGTCTTTCCGTTGATGCTGCTGCGATATACAAAGCTGACTTCATTCTTGCCGCAATTTTCGCATTTCATAATCCATTCCTCCATAACTGTATATAAATTTTTTGATTGACTGTATTGTGGTGTTACGTTCAAGGGAACACCGACCCCTTCAGGCGCTATACTTGAAGGATCAGCACCTGCTTCAGAATGTCCGCCCGGACGGCGTCCCGTTTCTCTCGGGGCACCTGAGCCAGCGCCTTGTCGCCTACGGCGGTGAGAATCATCTGTCCCACGCTGCGTTCCAGCGCACCGGACTGCACCAGATTGCTGAGGATGGCTCTGGCCGAAGCCAGATCTACGCCGGTACCCAGACTGTTGATGACGTGCATCATCAGCGTCTGGCGATCCACCTGCACCCGGGTGATCCGGATGTAGCCGTTGCCGCCCCGGCGGCTTTCCACGATGTAGCCCCGCTCCGGTGAGAACCGGGTGGACATCACATAGTTGATCTGGCTGGGCACACAGTTGAACCGCTGCGCCAAATCACTGCGCTGCACCTCCAGCACGCCGTCCTCTGCCGTGTCCAGACTGTCCTGCAGGAAGCTGGCAATCAAATCTGAGATTCCCATGGGGGACATCTCCTTTCTCTTTATCTATATTTGACTTTGACTATCTTTAACCTTTCGTTTGATTGTAGTATAGCACTTGGATTTGAAATGTCAATAGCTGATTTTGACTTTCTTTGACCAAATGTGTAAACAATTTGTGAACGGCGGTTCCGCAGCTTGGGAGCAGGCAGCGGATTGCCGGCAGCAGGCCATTTTCCGGAAAGTGCGCACGGTACCCCTGATTTTTTTCCGGAAAAGGATTGACGGGAAGAGGAAACTATGGTAAAATTCTCATTACCTGTGAAAAAGGGCTTTTTCGTCGTGCGTTTTTTCGCTTTTCGCGCGGCGGAGGAACCGCTTTGAACTTTGCAGGGAGGCAGTCGGTATCCCCGGCCCGCCGGGAATGATACCAATAATAAGGAGGTGCCGTTAATGCGCGTAAAGGTCACTTTGAGATGCAATGAGTGCAAGCAGAGAAACTACAATACGATGAAGAACAAGAAGAATACCCCGGACAAGCTTGAACTGAACAAGTATTGCCGCTTCTGCAAAAAGCACACGCTCCACAGCGAAACCAAGTAAGAGCGGATTACTGAGAAAGGGCGTGTAACTGATATGGCAGAAGAAGCGAAAAAAAGCCGCGGAACATGGTTCCGTGAAATGAAAAGCGAATTGAAGAAGGTCACCTGGCCCAATAAGAAGACCGTGTTGAAGAACACCGGCACCGTGCTGCTGTGCTCCCTGCTGCTGGGCGCGTGCATCTGGATCTTCGACGGCGTGTTCTATTCTCTGGTTCAGCTGATCCTGAACGTGTTCAAAGGTTAAGGAGAGCCGCAATGTCGGAAAACGCGAAGTGGTATGTGATCCATACCTATTCCGGTTATGAAAATGCCGTCAAGACCAGCATTGAAAAATTCGTCAACGGCCGCGGTATGGAGGATATGATCCTCCGGATGGAAATCCCCGTGGAAACCGTGAAAGAGGTCACCGAGTCCGGTGAGGCGAAGGAAGTCGAGCGGAAGGTATTCCCCGGCTATGTGCTCATCAAGATGGTCATGACGGACGACACATGGCATCTGGTACGGAATGTCCGCGGCGTCACCGGCTTTGTCGGAACCGCCAACAAGCCCATCCCCCTGACAGAGGAAGAGGTGCTTGCCATGGGCATGGAAAAACACGAAATTGTCGTGGGCTATAATGTCGGCGACCACGTTCGTATCGTGGACGGGCCTCTGGCCAGCTTCACCGGCGTTGTGGAAGAGATTGAGCCCGAAAAGAATCAGGTCAGCGTCATGGTTTCCATGTTTGGGCGGGAAACGCCTGTGGAACTGGAGCTGGATCAGGTGGAAGTCCTGAACTGATTGTTTCCGCCGGGACGTCCCGGCACACAGTGGGAGGGGTTTCAGCCCCGCCAAAGACGGACAGCCGTCCGCCACCACATCTATAATTTAGGAGGTGCTACTCCGTGGCACAGAAAATTACTGGTTATGTAAAACTGCAGATTCCCGCAGGCAAAGCGACTCCTGCTCCCCCGGTAGGCCCTGCTCTGGGTCAGCACGGCGTCAACATTGCCGCTTTCACCAAGGAATTCAACGAGCGTACCAAGAATGACATGGGGCTGATTATCCCCGTGGTCATCACCGTGTATGCTGACCGTTCCTTCTCCTTCATCACCAAGACGCCCCCTGCGGCCGTTCTGATCAAGAAGGAATGCAACATCGAATCCGGCTCCGGCGTCCCCAACAAGACCAAGGTCGCCACCATTTCCAAGGCTTCCGTTCAGAAGATCGCCGAACTGAAGATGCGCGACCTGAACGCCGGCAGCCTGGAGGCCGCCATGAGCATGATCGCCGGCACCGCCCGTTCCATGGGCGTCGTGGTAGGCGACTGACCGAAACCAAAGCCGTGCGGTCACTGACCGCCCGATACAGTGGGAGGACACGTTCCGAAGAACCACTATGAGGAGGAATAACATTGTTTAGAGGCAAGAAATATCAGGAGAGCGCCAAGCTGATCGACAAGAGCGCTCAGTATGAAGCCGCCGAGGGCATGGATCTCATCTGCAAGACCGCCAAGGCCAAGTTCGACGAAACCGTGGAACTGCATGTGAAGCTGGGCGTTGACTCCCGTCACGCCGACCAGCAGGTGCGCGGCGCCATCGTGCTGCCCCACGGCACCGGCAAGACCGTCCGCGTACTGGTGTTCGCCAAGGCTGACAAGGCCGAGGCCGCCAAGGCCGCCGGCGCCGACTATGTGGGCGATATGGATCTGGTAGAGAAGATCCAGAAGGAAAACTGGTTCGATTTCGACGTGGTCATCGCCAGCCCTGACATGATGGGTGTGGTGGGCCGTCTCGGTAAGGTGCTGGGCCCCAAGGGTCTGATGCCCTCTCCCAAGGCCGGCACCGTGACCCCCGATGTGGCCAAGGCCGTTCAGGAGTCCAAGGCCGGTAAGATCGAGTATCGTCTGGACAAGACCAACATCATTCACTGCCCCATCGGCAAGGTGTCCTTCGGCCCCGAAAAGCTGACCGACAACTTCAACGCCCTCATGGGCGCCATCGTCAAGGCTCGTCCCGCCGCTGCCAAGGGTCAGTATATCAAGAGCTGCGTCGCCGCCTCCACCATGGGCCCCGGCGTGAAGATGAGCACTGCCAAGATGGTCTGATAATGCAGAGGGGCGCGGTTCCCCTCTGCAGTCCCTCCCCCTGTCCGGCATCCGCTCTGCGGACTGCCGCACCGGCAGAGGGCAGGGGAGAGCATCGGCCGGGTATCTTCCCGGCAGGGATGCTCTGAGGGTTCCGTTGGGCGGAAGAGCCGGAAACGGTGCTTCCGCGGAAACGGAAATTCCGATTGAATTTTGCGGAAATGCTTGACATTCCTGCAAAGTTTGATATAATAGCAGTCGCGTTCCAAAGACAGCAGGTGAGGGAAACCTCGTAAATCCTGCCGAGGATGGCAAAATCTTTTGATGATGCTTTTCTGTCCTCATGTCTTTCGGCATGGGGACAGTTCCTTTTTAGAACGCCTCTGACCCGGGCGGATGGAGATCCGCCGCAAATTCTCATGGAGGTGAAACCAAGTATGCCTAACGCAAAGGTCCTTTCCGAGAAGCAGGCCATCGTTGCCCAGCTGACCGAGAAGATCCAGAAGGCTACCGCAGGCGTCATCGTCGACTACAAGGGGATTACCGTTGAAGAAGACACCGCTCTGCGTAAGGAGTGCCGTGAGAGCAGCGTGGATTATGCGGTTGTGAAGAACACCCTGCTGCGCTTCGCTTTCAACAACACCGGCCTGAGTGATCTGGATGATCTGCTGAACGGCACCACTTCTCTGGCCCTGGCCGATGACCCCGTGGCTCCTGCCCGCGTCATGGCCGACTATGCCAAGAAGCTGGACGGCAAGTTCGAGATCAAGGGCGGCTTCATGGACGGCAAGCCTGTGGATCTGGCCACCATCAACTCTCTGGCCGCCATTCCCCCGCTGCCTGTCCTGCAGGCGCAGGTTCTGGGCACCATGCTGGCTCCCATCACCGGTCTGGCTGTCGTCCTGAAGCAGATTGCCGAGAAGCAGGGCGCTCCCGCTGCCGAAGCTCCCGCTGCCGAATAAGCAGCACCCCAACCCACACAAACAAAAAATAACTATTAGGAGGCTAATACAATGTCTGAGAAAGTTACCGCCATGATCGAAGAGATCAAGGGTCTTACTGTTCTGGAACTGTCCGAGCTGGTTCACGCTCTGGAGGAAGAGTTCGGCGTTTCTGCCGCCGCTATGGCCGCTCCCGCTGCCGCTGCCGCTCCCGCCGCTGAGGAGAAGACTGACTTCGACGTGGTTCTGACCGGCTTCGACGCCGCCGCCAAGATCAAGGTCATCAAGGTTGTCCGTGAGATCACCGGCCAGGGCCTGGCTGAGGCCAAGGCTACCGTCGAGGGCGCTCCTTCCACTCTGAAGGAAGGCCTGGGCAAGGACGAGGCCGAGGCTCTGAAGAAGCAGATCGAAGAGGTCGGCGGCAAGGTCGAACTGAAGTAAGGAAATTTCCTTTACAGCCTCGCACCTGTGGGACGCAGTGCGTCCACAGTGCCAACAGAATGGAGCAACCCCGCAGCCCATGGGCTGCGGGGTTGTTTTTTGCTGCTCGGAATGGCAGAATTGCCGAATTTTTGAAAAACGGGATTGAGAAATTTGTGGGAGTGCAGTATAATGGGGAAGTGCAAAAGCACGGAACTGCGGGGTAGCGCCTTTGTCTGTCAAAGGAAGGCAGCCTGCAAAATGAAAACGGAGGAGAATATCAGATGGCTTCCTATGATTCCCTGATTATTGGCGAGATTGCGGAAGATACCAACATTGACTATGACGGCACCGAGGTGCACGCCATCGGCGGCGCAGTGTATTATTCCGGCTTTGCCGCAGCCAATATCGGCCACAAGATCGCGGTGTTGCCCAAGGCGGATACCGCAAGGATTGACCTGAAAGCCGCCTTTTCCAAGGCACCCAATATCACGGTGTACCCCGTCCACAGCCCGTCCTCCTTTGTCACCAAGAACGTTTACCACACGGCGGATCGGGAGCGTCGTACCTCCACGGTGGACAGCGCCATTGAACCGTACCGGCCGGAGGAAGTCCCTCAGGAGATTGACGCTAAAATCTGGCATCTGGCGGGACTGATCCGGGGGGATATTCCGGATGAGATGATCCCCTTTGCTGCGGAGCGTGCCATGGTTGCGGTGGATATACAGACCATGATCCGCTGCCTGGAAAATGGCGGCATGGTGTATCACGACTGGGCAGCCAAGCGGGAACTGCTGCCGTACATCCGCTTCCTGAAAACAGACGCCGCCGAGGCCGAGGTACTGACAGGCCTGACCGACCGGGCGGAAGCAGCCAGACTCCTTTATTCGTGGGGGGCAAAAGAGGTTCTCATCACCCACAATACGGAGGTGCTGGTTTACGACGGCAGGGAGATCTATACCTGTCCCATCAAGGCCCGGAACCTTTCCGGCCGCACCGGGCGGGGCGACACCACCTTTGCCTGCTACATCAACGAGCGGCTGACCCAGGACATCCCCACGGCGCTGAGAACCGCCACGGCACTGGTGTCCCTGAAGATGGAGACGCCCGGCCCCTATATGGGCACCCGGGCGGATCTGGAAGCCTATGAAAAGGAATTCTTTTGAAAAGCGTTCATGAGCGGAAATGATGAAGCGCTGAAGAGCCTTCAAAGGCAGACTTTAGAGAAAAAGCGGCTGGACGCCAGACTCCGGGAACTGTATGCTCAGCGGGAGACACTGCAAAAGCAGACGGAGGGTCTGGAACTGGCAAGACAGAAGGAGCAGGCGGATGTTGACCGGCTGGAGGGGCGCAGTCTGGCGGCCTTCTTCTATCACGCTGTGGGGCGGCTGGACGAGCAGCTGGACAAGGAGCGGCAGGAGGCATATGCGGCTCAGGTCAAGTATGATGCAGCAGCGCGGGAACTGGCAGCGGTTGAGGCGGATGCCGCCAGCTGCGAGGTGCGGTTATCCCAGCTGGAAGGCTGCGAACAGAGATATGAGACGGCGCTGGCAGAGAAGGCTGCGGCACTCCGGGAATCCGGCAGCGCTGCGGCGCAGGAACTTCTGGATGCGGAAGCCCGGATTGCCGATCTGGAGGGACAACTCAGGGAAATCCGGGAAGCCGCAGACGCCGGAGAAGCGGCGCTGAACGCCGCAGATCAGGTTCTCGAGACGCTGGACAGCGCGGAGGGATGGAGTACTTGGGACGTTGTAGGCGGCGGCCTGCTGGCGGATCTTGCCAAGTATGAGGATCTGGACAATGCGCAGGAACAGGTGGAACAGCTTCAGGAGAAGCTGCGGCAGTTCAAAACAGAACTGGCAGACGTCACAATCGAAGCGGAACTTCAGGTCAGCGTGGATGGGTTCCTGCGTTTTGCGGATGTTTTCTTTGACGGGCTGTTTGCGGATCTGGCAGTTATGGAGCATATCAATGATTCGCAGAAGAAGATACGGAACACCCAAAAGGAAATTCAGGCGGTGCTGGATCAACTGACCGCCATGCGGAAGGAGATATCTGCGGATCTGGACAGCGAACGTGAACGGGCGGATCGAATCACGCTGGACACCCCGATCTGACGGAACAGACTGTGTAAAAACGGATTACCCGGCAGCATGAAACCGCGCTGGCAGTATGAATATAAAACCGCACCTCATGGATACCCATGAGGTGCGGCTTTTGGCAGACAGGGGAGAGGGCTTATTTCAGTACCCGGACACAGCCCTCCATCTTTCCATTTTGCGGGGCAGGGATGGAGAAAGTCTTTCCGTCGATTTCCACCGGAGCGGTCGGCAGCCGCCTGGTGGATTTCTTCATGGATCCGTTCTCCTTTTCAGCCAATTTTTTTATTTCAATCCCCCGGAGGGGAAGGAAACCGGGATCAGCGCAGATGGCACATGGCCCACACAGCGTTGTGGTCGGACAGTTCCGCCCCTTCAAAACGCGCCAGCGCGGAGCCGGGCTTTGCGTAGGTGAGATCCTCCTTCGCGGTGGAGATCATACGGCTTTCCGAAACGGAAGCGCCCTTCAGCAGGATCCAGTCCAGCCGCAGAGGCAGGAAGCTGCCGTCCGGCAGGGGCTTGCGGCGGGTAAGCCGCGGCTCACCCGGAACAATCTCGTAACCATCCGCCCTGCACAGAGGCAGCAGCGGCTCAAAATCCCCTACTTCCTCCAGACAGCGGCGCCGGAGGGCGGGATCTGCGGCGATAGCGCCGATGTCCTCCTTGGCGCGGCCGTCAAAGGTGTTGGTATTCAGGTCGCCGCCGAGAATCAGCGGCATATCGGGCAGTTCTTTTCGGACGGCGTCCAGAATAACGGCCATCTGAACTTTGCGGCCCTCGCCGTGGGTGCGGTTTTCCAGATGAATGGACACGGCGCCTACCGGCCGGCCGGCTACGTCCAGTTCCGCGTAAACCGCCACTCGTCCGCCGATGCGCTTCTGGCGGTCAAAGTACCAGTTGTACTCCTCCGGCAGGCGGATGACCCCGGCCCGGCGGATGGGCCAGCGGGAAAAGACGGCGTTGCCGTGGAAGCCCTTCTCGTTTTCGTCGTTTACCAGTTCGATAAATTCCAGTCCCCACGCGTAGTTCAGGCCAAAGGCCTGCGCCAGTTCCCGGGCGGTGTTTTTGTTGCCGGAGCGGGCACAGCCGTCGTCCAGTTCGTTGGCGAGAATCACGTCAAAGGGCTGGATGTCCGGGCAGTCCCGCAGAAATTCCCGGATTTCCTCCAGATGGACGCCCCGCTCCATATTGAACATGAGAACGCCCAGCGCATCTGCCGGCTGGGCAGGCGGGGCAACAAAATTGTCGGTTTCCGCACAGGAAAACTGGGGAATCATGGCCATAACTTCCGCTTGGGGGCGGCTGTCCAGCAGAGCGCCGAGGCGCTTGCGCTCTTCAAGTGCGATGCCTTGCATAGGATTCTCCTTACGCATTTCGTATTTCTTTTACCCGGATGCGGCGCAGAGCGGGAATCGGATGGGAAAGCGCTGCGCAACACCCTTTTTATTAAGGTTAACACTTTTCGACGTTTGCGTCAATGAAAAACAGGCATATTTGGCAAGGGCGTCAAGGCGGAACAACTTTTTTGGGCAATCAGCACAAGAAAAACGCCGCGAATCCCAACGGGAATCCTTCCTCCGGAATCGGCCGCTGCACAAAAAATCCCCGCCCTTCCGGCGGCAGAAATGTCGATGGAAGGGCGGGGGAGGATGCTGTCTGGACAGCAGAATTTACTTTTTGGCGGCTCTGGCCAACAGAGCCTGCCCCTCCGGGGACTTCAGCACGTCCAGCACGGTTTCCCGCACCAGTGCCCGGAAGGAGTCGCTTTTCAGCAGGGCACTGAACACGGCGCCGTCATTCTTTCCGCCGTCACCGGACTGCGCCACCACGGTGGCTGCGGCTTTGCGGACAGCCTTGGGCAGCACCACCGGGTCTTCCGCAGGGACGGCGCCGCTGAGCCAGTTGTCCATGCTGGTGGGGTCGTCGGTTTCTCCCCGGAGATAGGCAGCGGAAACGCCGAAAGCGGCGGCCAGCTTCTGCTGCTGTTCCTGGGTGGGGGTCTGACGGCCGGTTTCAAATTTTTCAATGGACAGCCGGGGCAGACCCAGCGCCGATGCCAGTGCCGGGCGGCTCATGGCCTTCTTTGTCCGCAGTTCCTCAATTCTCTGTGCCATGGTAACCATGGAAATTCCTCCTTATGCAGCCCGGTCAGGATTCTGCCGGTGCAGGTGATGTGCGGGGGGCGGACGTCCTGTCCCGATCCGGCAGCAGCACGATGCGGCCTTCCGCCCGGGTTTTGTTCATGTCAATGAGCCTCTGGTTGGAGGAGCCGCGGAACCGCAGGGAAATGTCCTTCAGCTCTTCCACAAAGCGTCCGTCCACCAGAACATCCAGCAGCCCCAGCAATTCGTCCGTCACCTCGCAGCGGGGATGGCTGCCCTCCTGCCGCATCTCCTCCAGCGTGAAGCCGGAGAAGGCCCAGATGTTTTTTTCCGGATAGGCGGCTTTTACCCGCCGCAGGAAGGGCAGCAGCGCCCGCTGGTTCTCCGGCTCAAACGGCTCGCCCCCCAGCAGCGTCAGCCCCCGGATATAGGAAGGGGACAGCAATTCCAGAAGATACTGCTCCGTTTCAGCGGTAAATGGCTGGCCGTAGCAGAAGTCCCATGTCTGGGGCTGGAAGCAGTGTTTGCAGTGGTTGGTGCAGCCGGAAACGAACAGCGACACCCGGACGCCCTCGCCGTTGGCAATGTCGCAGTTTTTGATTTCTCCGTAGTACATAATGGTTCCTTACAGGTGCAGCACCCGGTCGCGGATTTCCTGGGTCCGTCCCTGATTCCAGAACTGGGTGCCGATGTAGCCGCAGGTGCGGCGGGCCACGTTCATCTTGTCCTGATCCGTATTGCCGCACTTGGGGCACTTCCAGATGAGTTTGCCGTTTTCCTCCACAATCTGGATTTCGCCGTCCCAGCCGCAGACCTGACAGTAGTCGCTCTTGGTGTTCAGTTCGGCGTAGATGATGTTGTTGTAGATGAACTTCATGACCTCCAGCACGGCGGGGATGTTGTTCTGCATATCCGGCACCTCCACATAGCTGATGGCGCCGCCGGGGGAGAGGTGCTGGAACTGCGCCTCGAATTTCAGCTTGTCAAAGGCGTTGATTTCCTCCGTGACGTGGACGTGGTAGCTGTTGGTGATGTATCCCTTGTCGGTGATGCCGGGAATGATGCCGAAGCGGCGCTGAAGGCACTTGGCGAATTTGTAGGTGGTGGATTCCAGCGGGGTGCCGTACAGGGAGTAGTCGATATTCTCCGCCTTCTTCCACTCGGCGCACTTGTCGTTCATCTTCTGCATGATGGACAGGGCGAAGGGGGTGGCGGAGGGATCCGTGTGGCTCTTGCCGGTCATGTACTTGACGCACTCATACAGCCCCGCGTAGCCAAGGGAAATGGTGGAATAGCCGTTGTAGAGGAGCTTGTCAATGACCTCCCCCTTTTTCAGCCGGGCCAGGGCGCCGTACTGCCACAGGATGGGGGCGGCGTCGGAGGTGGTGCCCTTCAGGCGGTTGTGGCGGCACTGAAGCGCCCGGTGGCACAGTTCCAGACGTTCTTCGAAAATCTTCCAGAACTTGTCCAGATTCCCGCCGGAGGAAAGCGCCACGTCCGGCAGGTTGATGGTGACCACCCCCTGATTGAAGCGGCCATAGTACTTGTGCTTCCCCGGCTCATAGTTGCCGGCGTTGGCAATGTTGCCGATGCCGGTGTCGGTAAAGCGGTCGGGGGTCAGGAAGGAGCGGCAGCCCATGCAGGTGTATACGTCGCCCTTGAGTTCCTTCATTTTCTTTTCGGAGATATAGTCCGGCACCATGCGGCGGGCGGTGCATCTGGCGGCCAGTTCCGTCAGGTACCAGTAGGGGGAATCCTCCGTGATGTTGTCCTCCTCCAGCACATAAATCAGCTTGGGGAAGGCAGGGGTCACCCACACGCCGTCCTCGTTTTTCACGCCCTGATAGCGCTGGAGCAGCATTTCCTCGATGATCATGGACAGATCCTTCTTCTCCTGCTCGTCCCGTGCCTCATTGAGGTACATGAACACGGTGATGAAGGGGGCCTGTCCGTTGGTGGTCAGGAGGGTGACTACCTGATACTGGATGGTCTGGACGCCCCGGCGGATCTCCTCCCGCAGGCGGGCTTCCACCAGTTCATTGATTTTTTCCTCACCGGGATCCACGCCGATGGAGGCCATTTCCGCCTCCACGATCTTCCGGATTTTCCGGCGGCTGACCTCCACAAAGGGTGCCAGATGCGTCAGGGAGATGGACTGGCCGCCGTACTGGTTGGAAGCCACCTGTGCCACAATCTGGGTGGCGATGTTGCAGGCGGTGGCGAAGCTGTGGGGCCGCTCAATCAGCGTCCCGGTAATGACGGTGCCGTTTTGCAGCATATCCTCCAGATTCACCAGATCGCAGTTGTGCATATGCTGGGCATAATAGTCGGCGTCGTGGAAGTGGATGATGCCCTCCCGGTGGGCTTCCACAATCTCCTGAGGCAGCAGGATCCGCTCCGTGATGTCCCGGCTCACCTCGCCGGCCATATAGTCCCGCTGGGTGGAGTTCACCACCGGGTTCTTGTTGGCGTTTTCCTGCTTGGCCTCCTCGTTGCAGCACTCGATGAGGGAGAGGATCTTCTCGTCGGTGGTGTTGGAGCGGCGAACCAGAGAGCGGGTATAGCGGTAGGTCACATAGTTCTTGGCGATCTCATAGGCGCCGTGAGCCATGATCTGGTACTCCACCAGATCCTGTATTTCCTCCACAGAGGGGGAGCGGTTCATTTTCAGACAGGAAAACTCCACGCTTTCCGCAATCCGCTGGATCTGCATGGGTGTCATCCGGATGGACTCGTCCACGCTTTCGTTTGCCTTTGTGATGGCTGCAATGATTTTCGTAATGTCAAAAGTGACTTCCGAGCCGTTCCGTTTGATAACCTTCATCTGCTTGTCCTCCATAAACACAATATTGTCGAGGGATGCCGCAGCACCCCAACATTTTAGGGGCTACTACATCATAACACACAATATCTGGGGTTTCAAGAGGGTATGGGAGATTTGTAGGATTTTACGAAAAGAATAAAAAATCTTTGGCAGGTATCTTTACCCGGCCAGCGGAAGCGGGTATAATGAAACAGAAAAAATGTCTGCGGGAGGAACACCGTGATGGATACCATACAAAAGCTGTTTCGATTTCTGGATGAAAGCCCCACCTGCTACCATGCGGCGGCCAATGTGCTGACGGCGCTGAAAGAGGCCGGTGCCGTGGAACTGCGGGAGTCGGAGCCATGGAAGCTGGAAAGAGGAGGCCTCTATGCCGTGGAGCGGGGGGATTCGGCGGTCATCGCCTTCCGGGTGCCGGAAGAGCCGTTCCGCGGCTTCCTGCTGGCGGCGGCGCACAGCGACTCTCCCACCTTCCGGATCCGGGAAAACCCGGAGCTGCCCTCTGCCGGGAATACCCTGCGGCTCAGCACGGAGCCTTACGGCGGCGGCATCTGGCGGGGCTGGCTGGATCGCCCTCTGTCCGCAGCCGGGCGGGTGGTCATCCGGCAGGGGAACCGCCTGCTGCGCCGCCTTGTGAATATTGACCGGGATCTGCTGGTAATCCCCAGTGTGGCCATTCATATGGACCGCACCGTCAACAAGGGAACGGAACTGAACCCGGCGGTGGATCTCCTGCCTCTTCTGGGCTGCGGGAAGGAGCCGGGGGCCTTCCGGAAGCTGATTGCCGGGGCGGCAGGCGTCCGGGAGGAGCACCTGCTGTCCACCGACCTGTTCCTCTATCCCCGGGCAAGGGCAGTGCAGACGGGGCTGAACGGGGAGTTTATCATGTCCCCCCGGCTGGACGATCTGCAATGCGTTTTCGGCTGTCTGGAGGGCTTTCTGACGGCGCAGCCCGGCGGGAGTCTGCCGGTGCTGGCGGTTTTCAACAACGAGGAGGTAGGCAGCAACACCCGACAGGGAGCGGATTCCACCTTCCTCACCGATGTACTGGAGCGGATTGCCCACGGCTGCGGCCTGAACCGGGAGGAATGGAAGGCGGCAGCGGCCGGCAGCTTCCTGGTGTCGGCGGACAATGCCCATGCCATCCATCCCGCCCATCCGGAATACGCCGACAAGGGGGAGTTCCCGGTGCTGAACGGCGGCATCGTCATCAAGTACAACGCCAACCAGCGCTATGCCACCGATGCCGTGTCCGCTGCGGTGTTCCAGAGCGTCTGCCAGAAGGCAGGGGTGCCTGTGCAGCGGTACAGCAACCGGGCAGACCTTCCCGGCGGCTCCACCCTGGGCAGCATTTCCACGGCGCACCTGTCGGTGCCTACGGTGGACATCGGCCTGCCTCAGCTGGCCATGCACAGCGTCTGTGAAACGGCGGGGGCGGCAGATACGGACTTCCTCATCAGTGCCATGGCGGCGTATTTCTCCGGGGATTTCCGCTATGACGATGACGGCGGCATCACGCTGTAAGGAGAAGCTATGAAACTGTTGTTCAAGCAGCGCTTTTTCAGCTGGTTCGACAGCTATGACATTTATAATGAAGCAGGGGAGACGGTCTACACCGTAGAGGGGCAGTTCTCCTGGGGGCACTGCCTCCACATTCTGGACGCTGCCGGGAACCATATCGGCACGGTGAAGGAGCGGGTGCTGACCTTCCTGCCGAAATTCGAACTGTATGAGAATGACCGGTACATTGGCTGCATCCAGAAGGCGTTTACCTTCTTTACGCCAAAATTCGACATCGACTGCAACGGCTGGCAGGTGCAGGGCAGCTTCATGGAGTGGGACTATCAGGTGACGGAGCCTTGCGGGGCGCCGGTGGCGTCCATCAGCAAGGAACTGTTCAACTGGACGGATACCTACGTCATTGACGTGAGGAATCCTGCCGATGCCCTCCGGGTGCTGATGCTGGTGCTGGCCATCGACGCGGAAAAATGCTCCAGAAGTAACTGAATATGGTTTGTTTCCACACAACACAGGAGCCGGATGCGTAAGCATCCGGCTCCTGAGACTGTCGATAAAGTGGTGAGTTTTCCGCGGCGGTAAGGAAGGGTGTGCGCGGGAAACCCAAGAAGGGTGTCCTGCGCCATTAAAATCTATAGTTTTCAGAACTTTATAAAGTTCTGAAAACTGACTCAGCGGGGCGAAAAGACTTTTTCGACACGCTGAGGAGCCGGATGCGTAAGCATCCGGCTCCTGTTGTATAGGCTTAATCGGCAGCTTCCGTGTGAGAATCTTCGGAAGAAGGTTCCTCCGGCAGGGATGCTGCGGCACGCTCCGCCGCAAATTCCTCCTTCGCCTGCTGCAAAATCTTCCGCTCCGCCTTGGCAGTAAGGCGGCTTTCGTCGAACTGCGCAAAGAGATCCGGACGGCGGGTCATGGTGCGCTTGTAGCTTTCCTTTTTCCGCCAGGCCGCCACTTTGGCATGGTCGCCGGAGAGAAGAATCTCCGGCACGGCCCGGTCATGCCACAGGGCAGGGCGGGAATACTGGGGATATTCCAGCAGGCCGTCCCAGTGGGATTCTTCCTGAAAGCACTCCGCGTCCGGCAGGACGCCGGGCACCATCCGGCACACGGCATCCGCCACCGCCATGGCGGGGATCTCTCCGCCGGTGAGGACGAAGTCCCCCATGGACAGTTCCTCGTCCACGCACTCGTCGATAAACCGCTGGTCAATGCCCTCGTAATGCCCGCAGACCAGAATCAGATGGTCATAGCGGGCTTTCAACTCTCTGGCAACGGACTGGGTAAACGTCCGCCCGCAGGGGGACATGAAGATGGTGCGGCCGGGGCCGTGGGTCTTCACCACATACTCCCAGCAGCGGAACAGGGGATCCGCCTGCATGACGGCGCCCCGGCCGCCGCCGTAGGGATAGTCGTCCACCTGCATCTGCCGGTTGGTGGTGTAGGCCCGGATCTGGTGGGTGCGGATGGCGATATGCCCCCGCTCCTGCGCCCGCCCCAGAATACTGACGTTCAGCATGGCGTCCACGGATTCCGGGAACAGGGTGAGAATGTCAATCTGCATCTCCATGTCACAGCCCCTCCCAGACCTTCACGTCCATGCGCCCCGCCTCCAGATCTACGGAGCGGATAAAGACGTCCTTCACCGCGGGAATCAGAATTTCCCGCTCTCCTTTGACGGTGTAGACCTTACTGGCGGGGTATTCGTCCACCGCCGTCAGGGTGCCCAGCAGGGCGCCGGTATCGCAGTCGCGAACCGCGAGCCCCATCAGTTCGTCGTCAAAATATTCTCCCTCCGGCAGAACCACGTCAGACCGGCGGATATAAAGTTCTTTCCCTTTATAGGCAAGCGCGGCATTCATATCCTCCACACCGGGGAATTTCATCAGCACCAGTTCCTTGTGGACGTGGTTGGCGGTGGGGGTAACCGGCTGTCCGTCAATGTAAAACGTCCTGCATCGGGTCAGAAGGGCGGGAGAAACCCGGCGGGGCTGCACCCGTACCTCGCCCCGGATTCCATGGGCGTTGACAATGCGTCCCACACGGATATATTCCTGTTTCATGGGAAATCTCCTTCTCATAATAAATCCACATTATTATATACGGTTTTTCTGCGGCAGGCAAGAGGTGGTATGGGTATTGACATTTTTTATAAAAATCAAGAGTGAATTTATGGAAAACGGACAAACTTTGCTCCTTTAATGTAATGATGCTTGACGGCAGCAGGGAAAAGGGGTATCTTAAATAGTAAATTTCGGTTAGCAGGATAAGTGATAGATAAGAAGGAGAATGCAGCATGGAGAACAATCGCGCCAACTGGGCCAGCAATCTTGGCTTTCTGATGGCGGCCATCGGCTCTGCCGTCGGCCTGGGCAATATCTGGGGATTCCCCTACAAGATGGGAAAATCCGGCGGCTTCGCCTTTCTGGCGATTTACCTGCTGCTGGCGGTTTTTGTAGGCTTCATTGTCATGGTTTCCGAACTGGCCATGGGCCGCAAGACCGGTCTTGGGGTCATCGGTTCGTACCACACTCTGTCGAAAAAGTTCAAATGGGTGGGCTGGCTGGCTGTCTTTGCCCCCTTTGTGGTTATGAGTTTCTACTCCGTGCTGGGGGGCTACTGCATTGAATATATGTCCCTGAACCTCAGCAATCTGGCCTTCGGCGGGGCGGAGATCAGTACCGGCGCGGATCTCTTCGGATCCATGCTGACCAACCCCTTCGGCGCAGTGGTGTTCACCATGCTGTTTCTGGGGATCTGCTATCTCATCAACCGCGGCGGCATTTCCGGCGGCATTGAAAAGTTCAACAACATCGGAATGCCGGCGCTGTTTTTCATGCTGGTCATTATCATCATCCGCTCCCTGACGCTGCCCGGCGCCGTGGAGGGGCTGAAGTTCATGTTTGTCCCAGGCTACGCGGTGGAGGCGGGCTTCATTCGGGAAGAACCGGGACTGCTGACGGTGTTTGCCACTGCCGGCGGGCAGATGTTTTTCTCCCTTTCTCTGGCCATGGGCGCCATGATTACCTACGGCTCCTACCTGAACAAGAAGGAAAATCTGGTCAGGAACTCCGCCATCATCGTCATTGCGGACACGCTGGTGGCCGCCATGGCCGGCATCGCGGTGATTCCCGCCGCCGTAGCCAACGGGATTGCCAACAACGTGCCGCTGGATCAGATCAAGCTGGGCGGCCCCAACCTGCTGTTTGTCACATTGCAGGACGTGTTCCATGCCATGGGAACCGCCGGCCCTCTGTTCGGCGTGATTTTCTACCTGCTGGTGCTGATTGCCGCCATTTCCTCCGCCATCTCCCTGATTGAGGTGGTCATCACCTTCTTTCTTGATCGTGCGGAAAGCAAAGGGCAGAAGGGCAGCCGCCCCAGAATTGCCCTGATCGTCTGTCTGGCGGTTCTGGCTGAGGCACTGCTGGTGGCCATTGACGGGCTGGGCGCTACGGGGATTTTCCCGTGGCCTGCCACCGCCGGCTGGAACGATTGTATGCTGGACTTCATGGATATGCTGTCCGAGGGGCTGGCCATGCCCATCGGTGCGCTGCTCATGAGCATTATGGTGGGCTGGGAAATCAAGCCCGGAACCCTGCTGGACGAGGTGCATCTGGGCTATTCCGGGAAGTTCGACCTCTTCTACAAAATCTGCATCAAGTTCATTACGCCGGTGGGGATGCTGCTGGTGCTGGCCGGACAGGTCAACGACTTCTTCGCCATGAACTGGTTCTGAGAAACCCAAAAGCGGGAACGGTTTTCACCGTTCCCGCTTTCACTTGCGGAAAGCAGGATCAGCCGCCACCTTCAGCTGCCGGCCTGACAGGCGGATTGGCAGGGAACCCGGTGGGCAAGTGCCGGCAGAGGATTCCCGGAGTCTTAAGGGGCGCACATAAGTTTCCGGTGATGGGGACTTGCTCTTTTCAAAAATCTGTGGCATAATTATTTTAATACGCTGACGGCGTTGACATCATACGATGAGCAGCCCCTGAGGGATAAAGGGGAATGAGAAAGGCGGAACAGGCGGAATGACCCCGACAAAAATTGCCCTGCTGACCGATTCCAGCGCGGATCTGCGCTGGGAGTCAGCCAGGGAAAACAATATCTTTTTCGTGCCGCTGCGGATCCTGTGCCGGGACGGCGAGTATCTGGACGGCGTGAACATCGGAGGGCAGGATGTGTACCGGCGGCTGCACAACGGCGAGCTACCCCAGACCTCCCTGCCGAGGGTGGAGAATTTCAGTGCCAAGCTGAACGAGATTTTCTCTCTGGGATATGACGGCGTGATTGCGGTCATGCTTTCCAGCGGGCTGTCCGGCACCTATAATCTGGCGCGGATCGTGGCGGAGGAATGCAGGGAGCAGGGATATGCCATGCGGGTATTCGACTCCCTCAGCGGTGCGCTGGGACAGGGCATGACGGTTATGCAGCTGGCGGAGGACATCAAGAGCGGCATGGGCTGGGAAGAACTGACGGAGCGCCGCGCCCCCCGGCTGATTGCCAACACCTTCCCCTTCTTTTCTGTGGATACGCTGGAGTACCTGCAAAAGGGCGGGCGCATCGGGAAAATCAGCGCCATGGCCGGCACCATGCTGCAGATCAAGCCCATCATTACCTTTGCCGCCGACGGGCAGCTGCAGTCCGTGGCCAAGGTACGGGGGCGGCAGCAGGTGATCCGCAAGCTGGTGGAATCTGCGGCGGAGCACGGCAGCGGCCACCGGCGCTATAATCTGGCGGTGGCCAACGGCGGCGCACCGCAGGAGATGGAGTCTGTGCGGCAGCTGCTGACGGAGGCGCTGCCGGATTATGACCACATCTGGGACGGTGAAATCGACGGCACCCTCAGTGTCTACATCGGGGACGGTGTGCTGGGAGCGGCGGTGCAGGTGCTGGACTGACAGAGAAAGCAGGTGCCGCTATCTTGTGACGCACGCGGAAGGCGGGAGAAGACGGGGCGTGAAGCCCACCGTGCTGACTGCCTGAATATGCGGAAGGAGGCGGATCGTATGCGGTACGGTAAAAAGCGCATGGCGCTGAAGGACGGGCAGATCTGCCTGCTCCGTTCCCCGGGGGCGGAGGATGCAGGCGCCATGCTGGACTATCTGCGGGACATTGCAGGAGAAACCCACTTTCTGATCCGGTATCCGGAAGAGGTGAGGATGGATCCGGCGGAGGAGGCGGACTTTCTGGAGCAGCAGCGCCGTCCGGACAGCCGGAGCGTGATGATTGCCGCGTTTATGGACGGCGTAGTGGCAGGGGATGTCAGCGTAAGTCCGGCAGGCGGGCAGCAGAAGCTGCGGCACCGGGCGTCTCTGGGCATTGCCGTGCGGCAGCCCTGCTGGAGCCTCGGCCTGGGGCGGATCCTGATGAAGGAGGCGCTGGAAGCGGCGCGGCAGATGGGCTATGCGCAGCTGGAACTGGGGGTGTTTGCCGACAACTTCCGGGCGGCGGCACTCTATGAGTCTCTGGGCTTTCAGGAATGGGGACGGATGCGGAACGCCTTCCGGCTGAAGGACGGAACCGTGGTGGATGAGATACTCATGGGGCTGATGCTGTAAAAAAGGATTGTAAACGGGGAAAAATGCGTTTATAATAAAGCTATTCCAATGATTGCTTTGACACCTGACAGGAGGAATCATCATGAACAAGACCGCTCGCTTTGTACTGAAAACCGTGGCTGCCGGGCTGGCTTTCTGCGCCTTTGTCTGCCTGATCGTAGGCAGCTGGAGCGATATTTATGAGGCTTTTGAAAGCCGGAAAGCCCAGCGCCTGAGCAAAAAGGAGAGCAGCGACTATGCCGATGAGGAGCTTTATCAGTAAGGCTTTCCATCGGAACGGGTAAGACCAACGGCACGGCGCACAGGGTTGTGCGCCGTGCCGTTTCGTTTTGGGATGAATCCCCCCGTCGGCAGCCGGTGGGGGGATTGTTTTTAAGAACGGCGAAGGAAACCGCCGCGGAACCGGATTGACCGGCTTCGCGGCGGTTTTCTGTTATGCGGTCAGGCCTCGGCGGCTTCCGCCATGCGGTAGCCCACGCCGACTTCCGTGAAAAGATACTCCGGCTCGGCGGGGTTCTTTTCGATTTTGCGGCGGATGTTGGCCATGTTGACCCGGAGAATCTGGTTGTCACCGCCGGCACGAGGCCCCCAGAGTTCCTTGATGATGTAATCATAGGTCAGAACCCGGCCGGCGTTTTTCCCCAGAAGCGCCACAATCCGGAACTCACTGAGGGTCAGCTTGGCGTTTTCTCCCCGGATGAGTACCTGATGCTTGTTGTAGTCGATGGTCAGTTCCCCCACGGTGTAGGTGCCCCGCTGGGCAATCTCGCTGTTGCCGGAGGCAGTGCGGGTATGGCGGATGGCAGTCCGCACCCGGGCCAGCAGTTCATCCGTGCCGAAGGGCTTGGTGAGATAGTCGTCAGCCCCCAGATCCAGAGCGGTAACCTTATCCTGCTCATGGGAGCGGGCGGAAACCACCACCACCGGCAGGGTAGTCCAGCTGCGGAGCTGGCGCAGAATATCCAGACCGTCCATATCCGGCAGACCCAGATCCAGAATCACCAGATCCGGGCAGTGGGAGGAGATCATGGACAGAGCCTCTGCGCCGCTGCCCACCCGCATGGCTTCGTAGCCGTTGGCCGTCAGCACGGTGGAAATAAAATGGGCAATGCTCTTTTCGTCTTCAATGACCAGAATTTTTTCGCGAATATTCATAGGGTATCCTCCTTGGCAAGGGGCAGGCAGAAAATAAATTCCGCACCGTCATTGTGATTTTCAGCGGTCAGCCGTCCGCCATGAGCCTTGACCACCGCACTGCAGACGGAAAGACCAAGACCCATATTCCGCTTGCCGTCCCCAATGGGGGCGGAGGAGTGGCGGATGGAATAGTCAAACAGATGGGGCAGCAGCGCCTTGGGAATCCCGTTTCCGTTGTCGCGGACGGAGAAGGCGGCGAAGCCGTCTGACGTCTTCCGGACGCTGAGACGGATGGCTGTGGTGGTGACGCCGTGGACGGCGGCATTTTCGATGAGATTGGAGAGAACCTGCTCAATCAGGATGGGATCCATGGGAACCATCAGCAGATCCTCCGGCACGGTTACGGTGAATTTGATGCCCGGCAGGCGCTTGCGGGCTTTCTGAACGGCTTCGGCCAGAACCTCCTCGGCCGGCTCCGGCTGTTTGGAAAGTTCCGCCTGATCACTGCCGATGCGGGTGATGGACAGCAGGTTTTCCACTACCCGGATCAGCCACTGGGCTTCCCACTTCACATCCTCCAGCAGGGTACGGCGATCCTCAGGCGAGAGTTCCGGATTATCCAGCATCGCCGAGGTGGAGCCGATGATGGAGGTGAGCGGGGTGCGGATATCATGGGACACGGAGCGCAGCAGGTCAGCCCGCATCCGGATTTTTTCATTTTCCAGACTCAGCCTGTCCAGCTGACGGGTTTTGGTGGTCAGGGCGGAGGTGATGACCGACACGGAGAGGAAGGTGAGAAAGGACAGGGGATAGCCGGCGGTGAGCAAATCAAATTCCCAGAAGGGATAGGTGAAAAAGTAGTTGACGGCAATAACGCCCAGCACCGCCGACAGCAGTCCCCAGAAATAGCCGGTAGTCAGGCGGGAGGTCAGCAGCACCGTCAGCACAAAGACCGGCATGGCAAAGCCCGCGCTGGGATCCATGCGCTGAAGCAGAATGCAGAACGCCACGGCCACGGCAAGGATCAGAATGGTGGTTTTCAGATCCCGCAGGGAAAATGGGAACAGTTCGGAAAAGCGCATACATTTTTTCCTGGGCATGGGAACCTCCTTCCCGCCAGCGGGAAAAGCGGACTGACGGGCCTCTATTCAGTATAGCAGACGCTGTGTTAATTTACCGCTAAAAAAATGAAGAAAAAAGAAACCGTTTTTTTGTGGCCGTGTATGGGGACGTGCACCTTTCGGGGCAGGGGCGGGAAGGGTGAAATGGGGGGAGCAGAGATGAAGGAGAAACAGGAGGACGGCCGGTTCTGCCGGGCTTATCTCCGCACCATGGATCCGGAACGGGCTGCCGCGGAAATCGGCAGACGGGACGGATACGCCATGTTGGAAAAGCGGGCTACCCAGCAGAAGCTGGAACGGATGCGGTGTGCTGCGGCGGATCAGCTGAAGCGGGAGGATGTGCTGCGGCAGCTGGCGCGGCTGGCCTTCGGACGGGTGGATGACGCAGTGCAGCTGGCGCTGCACCGGGGGGATCTGGACACCGGAGGACTGGAACTGTCGGCCATCTCCGAACTCAGGGTAACAGAAAAGGGCGTGGAGGTCAAGCTGGTAGATCGCGTCCGGGCGCTGGAATCCCTCTGGAAGCTGCTGGATATGGGGGAGACACAGGAAAGTGACCCGCTGTATCAGGCGCTGACGGATCTGAACCGGGAGGCGGAGGATTCGGATGGGGAATGAGAGATTCCGGTTTTCGCCAAAGCAGAGGAGGGTACTGACCTGGTGGCGGGAAAACCGCTGGCAGGCCATTATCTGCGACGGGGCCATCCGGAGCGGGAAAACCTTCTGCATGGGACTGTCGTTTTTCCTGTGGGCACAGCATGAATTCAGCGGGCGGCAGTTTGCCCTGTGCGGGAAAACCGTAGGGGCGCTGCGGCGGAACCTGCTGACGGATCTGGTGCCCTGCCTGCGGCGGATTGGCATGGAGGTGCGGGAAAACCGCTCCGCCAACGTGATGACGGTGTCTTTTGCCGGACATAGAAACCGCTTTCTGCTTTTCGGCGGCAAAGACGCTTCCAGCGCAGCACTGATTCAGGGCAGCACGCTGGCAGGGCTGCTGCTGGACGAAGCGGCGCTGATGCCCCGATCCTTTGTGGAGCAGGCGGCGGCCCGATGCAGCGTCCGGGGCAGCCGGCTGTGGTTCAACTGCAATCCGGAGGGGCCGGAGCACTGGTTCTATAAGGAGTGGATTGAAAAGGCGGAGAGCCGGAACGCCCTGCGGCTGCATTTTACCATGGAGGACAATCCGGGACTGGCACCGGAGATCCGGCAGCGGTATGAGCGGCTCTACACCGGCGTTTTCTACCGGCGGTTCGTGCTGGGAGAATGGGCGGCGGCACAGGGGCTGGTCTACGACTTCTTCGACCCGGAACGGGATGCGGCGGCGCCGCCTCCGCCGCCTTTTGCGCGGTGGCGGGTTTCCGTGGACTACGGGACGGTGAATCCGCTGTCCATGGGGCTGTGGGGGGAGAAGGACGGCGTGTGGTACCGGGTGGAGGAGGTCTACTATGACTCCCGCCGGGAGGGACGGCAGAAAACCGACGCCGAGTATGCGGAACTGCTGGAACATCTGGCGGCAGGGCGGGAAATCCAGAAAGTCATTGTGGATCCCTCGGCGGCAAGCTTTATTGAGACACTGCGCCGACGGGGCTGGAATGTGGTCAGGGCAGACAATGATGTGGCGGACGGGATCCGGGTGGCGGCGGATCTGCTGCGGCAGCGGCGGATGGTGCTGTGCAGCACCTGCCGGGACTGCCTGCGGGAGATGGCTCTGTACTGCTGGGATGAGAAGTCCGGGAAGGACGCTCCCCGCAAGGAACACGATCACGCCATGGATGAAATGCGGTACTTCGCCATGGATCTGGCAGGGGAGCGGAGCGGGGGCTTCGCGGTGACCAGCGTGCGGCGGAAGGCGTGATCGTGTTCCGATCTCACACGGCACGCCATGGACAGCGCCGAAGCGCCGCCGGGGGCGGAAAAAGCGAGGCGGTGTCGAGAAAGCGGCACGATTGGCGGCCCGTCAGGGTCGGGAATCGTAATGCCGCGACGGTGGAGATGCGGTATTTTGCCATGGATCTGGCAGGGGAGCGAAGCGGGGGCTTCGCGGTGACCAGCGTGCGGCGGAAGGCGTGATCGTGTTCCGATCTCACACGGCACGCCATGGACAG
>CAKUBJ010000012.1 GCA_934636905.1 uncultured Dysosmobacter sp.
ATGGGGATGCTGGAGGCCGTGGGCGAGGTGTTCCCGGACGCCAAATACCAGCGCTGCACGGTGCATTTCTACCGCAACGTTTTCTCTGTTGTGCCCAAATCCAAGGTCAAAATTGTGGCAAAAATGCTCAAGGCGATCCACGCCCAGGAGAGCAAGAAAGCGTCCCGCGAGAAGGCGAAAGCCGTGGTCGCCGAGCTGCGCGCCATGAAGCTGAAGGAGGCCGCCAAGAAGGTCGAGGACGGCATTGAGGAAACGCTGACCTACTGCGATTTTCCCAGCGAGCACTGGGCCCGCATCCGTACCAACAATGTGATCGAGCGGCTGAACCGTGAGATCCGTCGGCGCACCCGTGTGGTGGGGACATTCCCTGACGGCAACTCCGCCCTGATGCTGGTCTGCGCCCGGCTCCGCCATGTGGCGGGCACCCAGTGGGGCTGCAAGAAATACATGAACATGAAGCACCTGGAGGCGGCTCTGGACGACGCCTCTATTGCTGGCTGACTTCATTCAGCCGGAGCCTGCAAACAAATTTGCGCATAAATCTTGACGGCACCGCCGCGAGGCAGCACAGCTTACATCCTTTTTATTCGCTTGCTGCACTCCCGCAAAAAGATAACCAAATCAACAGGCGGCAGACTTGCAATAGAAGGGCGGATACTGTATAATCAAACTGATTGCATAGACCGGCTGCCGGAAAACACCGGCGGAATACCTGTGCATTGCGTCACGGATTTTCTGAAAATAATGCGATGTCCTGCGGATTTGCAGCATATAAAAGAAAGGTTCTGATTTTCCATGAAAATCGTTGTTCTGGCCGGCGGTATCTCCACGGAGCGGGTGGTTTCTCTGGTGTCCGGCACCGGTGTGTGCCGGGCGCTGCGCCGCAGGGGGCATCAGGCCATCCTTGTGGATCTGTTCATGGGGCTGGACAATCCCCCGGCGGATCTCAACACCCTCTTTGACGCACAGGACGGCCTCTGCCCCGAGGCAAAAATCACGGCCCAGGCGCCGGATCTGGAGGCGGTGCGCCGCAGCCGCCGGGATCAGAGTCCCAGCCACATCGGCCCCCATGTGCTGGACATCTGCCGTCTGGCGGATGTGGTGTTTCTGGGGCTTCACGGGCAGGACGGCGAGGACGGCCGCATTCAGGCCGCGCTGGATCTGCTGGGGGTGCCCTACACCGGCGCCGGATACCTTGGCTCCGCCATCGCCATGGACAAAATCGCCTCCAAGCGGATGATGGACGCCCATGGGATTCCCACGCCTCCATGGCAGGCGCTGACCTATACGGAGGAAGAAATCCCTGCTCTGGCGGAAACCCTGCCTATGCCCTGCGTGGTGAAGGCCCCCGCCGGCGGCTCTTCGCTGGGGGTGTATCTCCCCAAGGACCGTGGGGAACTGGCGGACGCCCTCCGGCAGGTGCGGGCCTACTGTGACGAGGTGCTGGTGGAGCAGCGGATCTACGGCCGGGAACTGACGGACGCGGTTCTGGGTGACCGGTATCTGCCGCCGGTGGAAACCTTCCCCAGCGTGGAAAACTTTGATTATGAGGCCAAGTATCAGGCAGGCGGCGCCCGGGAGGTCTGTCCTGCGGAACTGACGGAGGCCCAGGCAAAAGCCGTGGGAGAGATGGCCCTGCGGGTGCACAAGGCTCTGGGTCTGGCCGTTTATTCCCGGACGGACATGATTCTGGATGCGGATGGGAATCTCTGGTGTCTGGAGGCCAACTCCCTGCCGGGAATGACCCCCACCAGCTTTGTACCCAAGGAAGCTGCCGCCGTGGGCATCGGCTACGATGACCTGTGCGAGGAAATCGTGCGGCAGTCCCTGAAAATCAAGAGGAGATAACATATGCAGCCAATGACGGTAACGGAGATCGTATCTGCGGTGAAGGGAGTCTGGTGGAACCCCTGCGAAAAGATCCCCACAGTAAGCGCCCTGTCTACAGACAGCCGGAAAATCACCCCCGGATGCCTGTTCCTGCCCTGGGTGGGGGAGAAGTTTGACGGGCATCAGTTTATCGACGCGGCACTGGACGCCGGCGCGGCAGGCTGCCTGTGCGCCCGTCTGCCTCAGGACATCCGCCCGGACAAATTTTACATCAAGGTGGCGGATACCCGGCTGGCTCTGCGGGATCTGGCTTCCGCCTACCGGGATCGGTTTGACATTCCCTTTGTGCAGATCACCGGCAGTGTAGGGAAAACCACCACCAAGGAGATGATCGCCTCCGTGCTGGGGGCGAAGCTGAACGTTCTCAAAACCCCGGAAAACTTCAACAACGACATCGGCACCCCCCTGACCCTGCTGGGGCTTGCCCCGGAGCATCAGGCGGCGGTGATTGAAACCGGCATGAACCATTTCGGCGAGATTGAATATCTGGGAGCCATGGTGCGGCCGGATATTGCCGTGATTTCCAACATCGGTGACGCCCACATTGAATATCTGGGCAGCCGGGAGGGGATCCTGAAGGCAAAGTGCGAAATATTCAGCCATCTGAAAGAGGACGGACTGGCAATCCTCAACGGTGATGATGCCCTGCTGAATACCGTGACCCTGCCCCAGCGGATCATCCGCTGCGGGCAGAGTGAGCACTGTCAGGTGCGGATCGGCGACATTGTGGATCACGGGGTGGACGGTATCACCTGCACGGTAACCACGCCTCAGGACACCTACCGGCTGAATATCCCGGCCCCCGGTGAACACATGGCCTATTCCGCCTCCATGGCCGTGGCGGTGGGAGAGGCGCTGGGGCTCAGCCGGGAGGAGATCATCCGGGGTGCGGCCTCCTACGCCCCCACCGGCAGCCGGATGCGGATCCTGCGGCTGCGGGGCAGCCGCGTGCTGCTGGACGACTGCTACAACGCCAATCCCCAGTCCGTGTCGGCGGCGCTGGAAGTGCTGGGACGCACGGACTGCGAGCGCCGGGTAGCGGTGCTGGGGGATATGGGCGAACTGGGACAGCTGACGGATCAGGCGCATTTCAACGCCGGTGCACTGGCGGCCATGCTGGGAATCGATCTGGTCATCGCCATTGGCGGGAAAGCAGCGCGCATTGCCGACGGCGCCGCCATGAGCGGCGGAGAGGTGATTCATTTTGCAACCAGGGAGGAGGCTCTGCCAACGGTGCTGGAACAGCTGAAGCCCAATACCGGTATGCTCATCAAGGCATCCCATGCCATGCGGTTTGAGCACCTTGTGGAAGAACTGAAGAAAGCCTATGATTGAAATACAGGTCAACGGCCTTGTGAAGTCCTTTGAGGTGGGGCACAATGTTCTGGACGGCGTCACCTTTCAGATCGATCAGGGTCAGCGGGTGGGGCTTCTGGGAAAGAACGGCGCCGGGAAAACCACCCTGTTCAGAATATTGACGGGAGAACTGGACTGCGACGAAGGCACCGTCACCATTGCGCCGGGACACCGCATGGGTCTGATTTCCCAGATCCCGGTATATCCCGCCGGCTATACGGTGGAGGATGTGCTGCGCTCCGCCTTCGGCCGGCTCCACGCCCTTGCCTCCGAAATGGAGGAACTGGCGGGGCGGATGACGGCAGGGGAGTCGGATCCGGCGATTCTGAAGCGCTACGGCAGGCTGTCCGAGCGGTTTGAGGTGTTCGGCGGCTACGATACGGACGTGGCCATCAGCAAGGTGGCCAACGGCCTGTCCATCCCCGCCGAAATGCGGGGACGGCTGTTCGACCAGCTCTCGGGCGGGGAAAAGACCCGGGTGAATCTGGGGCGATTGATTCTGGAGGATACGGATATCCTGCTGCTGGACGAGCCTACCAACCATCTGGATCTCCACGCCACGGAATGGCTGGAGAACTACATCCAGAAGTTCCGGGGGACGGTGGTAGCCATCTCCCATGACCGGTATTTTCTGGATCGCTCCGTGACCCGGGTCATCGAGATTGAAAACGGGAAGGCGGAGTTTTACGCCGGCAACTACAGCTTCTACGCCGTGGAAAAGGAACGGCGCTATCAGGAGCGGATGAAGCAGTACGAAAAGGAGCAGGCCAAAATCGCCCAGCTGGAAAAATCGGCGGAGCAGCTGCGTCTGTGGGCCTTTCAGGGAATGGACAAGACCTATCGCCGGGCCATTTCCATGGAGCGCCGCATTGAGCGGATGCGCACTACCGCCAAGCCCACCAAAGCCCGGAAGATGGACGCCCGGTTCACCGCGGCGGAGTTCCACGGGGACGAGGTGCTGGGCATCCGGAACCTCAGCAAGTCCTTCGGAGAGAAGAAGCTGTTTGAGGGAATCTCCCTGAAGGTGGAGGGGGGCGAACGAATTGCCCTCATCGGTGACAACGGCACCGGGAAATCCACACTTATCAAAATGATTGTAGACGAGGTGTACCCGGACAGCGGGCGCATCCGGCTGGGGCCGCAGGTGAAAATGGCCTATCTGCCTCAGATTATCCACTTTGACCATCCGGACTGGAATCTGGTGGAGAATATGATGGCCGCCAAGCGGGGCATCTCCGCCCAGTCCGCCCGGAACCGTCTGGCGGCGTATGACTTTCGGGGAGAGGATGTGCTGAAGCCCGTGTCCGTCCTCTCCGGCGGAGAGCAGAGCCGTCTGCGGCTTTGTATGCTGATGGACGATGAAATCAACTTCCTGATTCTGGACGAGCCGACCAACCATCTGGACATCGCCTCCCGGGAGTGGATTGAGGAGGCGGTGGAGGCCTATGACGGCACGCTGCTGTTTGTCAGCCATGACCGCTATTTCATCAACCGCTTCGCCACCCGCATCTGGGAGGTGACCGGCGGCACCATTACCGACTATCCCATGGGCTTTGCCCAGTACCGGCAGGTAAAGGCGCAGGAAGAAGCGGAAAAACAGGAAACCCCAAAGCCTGTAAAGGAGAAAACCGTTACAGAAAAACCAGCTCGGGGCGACCGTGCCCAGCAGGCGGCCCGGCGGCAGCTGACCATCTGCGAGCGGGAAATTGCCAAGGCGGAGGAGCAGATTGCGGCGCTGGAGGCCGAGATGGAGGCCAACGCCTGCGACTATGAAAAGCTGGGAGAACTGACGACCCGGCGGGACGATGCACAGGCATCCCTGGACAGCCTGTACCTCCGCTGGGAGGAACTCAGCGAGGCGGCAGGGGAAGCCTGAAGAACAGAGGTGAGCATATGCAGGATGTACTTTGTATCTATTATTCCCGGACGGGAAATACCAAAAAGGTCATGCGTGCCATTGCGGCGGAAACCAACGCCGAACTGGTGGCGTTGACGGACGGCGTGGATCGCAGCGGCCTGCGGGGCTGGCTGCGCAGCGGGCTGGACGCGGTAAAGCGGGACTGTCCGGAGGCGAAGCCCGTGGAAACCCAGCGGAAGCTGGAAAACTACCGGCTGGTGATCATCGGCACCCCAGTCTGGGCGGGGCGGTGCAGCAGCGTGGTGCGCAGCTTTCTCAAGCAGCACGGCAAGGAACTGAACCGGGTGGCCTATGTGCTGACCCGGGGCAGTGAACACCGCAGTGAGGACATTTACCGCCAGATGGATCTCTATACCGGCAAGCCCCACCGGGCGGCCACTTCCCTGCGGGTGGGTCATGTGGGACACACCTTCTGGCAGGAGGAGTTTTTGCGGCAGGTACGGGAAATTCTGGCTCCCAAAGGGTAGCGGGACTTCTTTTTTTCATCTGAAAGAAAGGAGAAACCGGAATGCTTGAAAAATTGAAGGATCTGGCACTCCGCTATGAGGATCTGGAGGCACAGCTGGGAAATCCCGCCGTCTACGGTGATGCGGAGAAGCTGCGCCGGGTGAACCGGGAGTTAAAGGAACTGGCGCCTGTTGTGGAGGCGTACCGCGCCTTTCAGGCGGCGGAAAACCGCCGCCGGGAGGCGGAGGAACTGCTCCACGACCCGGAGATGAAGGAAATGGCGCAGGAGGAACTGACGGAGGCCAAAGCGGAACTGGAAACCCTGAAGGAACGGCTGACCATCCTGCTGCTGCCCAAAGACCCCAACGACGGACGGAACGTGATTCTTGAAATCCGGGGCGGCGTCGGCGGGGAGGAGAGTGCCCTGTTTGCCCACTCGCTGCTGCGGATGTACGCCATGTATGCCGAAAGCCGGGGCTGGAAGCTGGAAATTGCCAGCATCAGCGAAACGGAACTGGGCGGCGTGAAGGAGTGCTCCGCCGTCATCGAAGGAGAGGGCGCCTGGTCGCGGCTGAAGTTTGAGTCCGGGGTTCACCGGGTGCAGCGGGTTCCGGAAACGGAGTCCGGCGGACGGATCCACACCAGCGCCGCCACGGTGGCGGTGCTGCCGGAGATGGAGCCGGTGGACGTGGAACTGAACCCTGCCGACATCGAGATGCAGGTTTACCGGGCCAGCGGCGCCGGCGGCCAGCACGTCAACAAGACCTCCTCTGCCGTGCGGCTGATCCACAAGCCCACCGGCATGATTGCCGAGTGTCAGGAGGAACGGAGCCAGTTCCAGAACCGGGAAAAGGCCATGCGGCTGCTGGCCTCCCGGCTGTATGAGGCGGAGCGGGAAAAGCGGGAGAGCGCCTACGACGCGGAGCGCCGCAGCCAAGTGGGCAGCGGTGACCGCTCCCAGCGGATCCGCACCTATAACTTCCCCCAGGGACGGGTGACGGATCACCGCATCGGCCTGACCCTTTACAAGATCGACGCCATCATGGACGGTGCGCTGGACGAACTGATTGACGCGCTGGTGACGGCGGAGCAGGCGGAACGGCTGAAGCGGGGACAGGAAGCGTAAGAACGCGGGGAAACCCGGAAAGAAATATGCGAGGCGAAAAGGATGCACACACGATATTTTGACCTGCGGGATACCAGAGGGCAGCAGAAGGTCATTGAGGATCAGATTTCTGCGGCGGCGGATATCCTTCGGCAGGGAGGGCTGGCAGCCATCCCTACGGAAACGGTTTACGGCCTTGGCGCCAACGCGCTGGACGAAACGGCGGTTCACAAAATTTTCGAGGCCAAGGGGCGGCCCCAGGATAACCCCCTCATCATCCATGTACCGGGGCCCCAGTGGCTGCCCCGGTACTGCGAGGACGTGCCGCCGCTGGCCTATACGCTGGCGCGGAAATTCTGGCCGGGGCCTCTGACTATGATCCTGAAGCGGAAGCCCATTGTGCCCGACGCCACCACGGCGGGGCTGGATACGGTGGGTGTCCGGTGCCCGGATCATCAGGTGACGCTGGCCATCATCCGGGAGGCGGGGGTGCCCATTGCGGCCCCCAGCGCCAACACCTCCGGCCGTCCCAGCTGCACCAGCGCGGCGGACTGCATGGAGGATATGGAGGGGAAAATTGACGCGGTGGTGGACGGCGGCCCCTGCCAGGTGGGAGTGGAGTCCACCATTGTGGATCTCACCTGCGACCCGCCCCGGCTGCTGCGTCCCGGCGGGCTTCCGCTGGAAGCACTGGAGGAGGTAGCCGGCCCCATGGCGGTGGACAAGGCCGTCACGGAGATGCTGAAGGACGGGGAGCAGCCCCGTGCTCCCGGCATGAAGTACCGCCATTACGCTCCCAAGGCACCGGTGACTGTGGTCACCGGCCCGGCGGAGGCCTCCGCCCGCACCATCCGGCAGCTGGCGCAGCCGGGAGACGGCGTCATCTGCTTTGACGAGTTTGCGGAGCAGTTCCACGGCCAGCAGGTGGA
Source organism: uncultured Dysosmobacter sp. (assembly GCA_934636905.1). GTDB lineage: Bacteria > Bacillota > Clostridia > Oscillospirales > Oscillospiraceae > Oscillibacter. Next base: position 7,646 of record CAKUBJ010000012.1, read on the forward strand.
ATGCCTCGGCCCCAGCCGGGACAAGCGGATTCAGGCACAGCGGGTGTTTGACGCCCTGCGGGCCTTTGACAGCCGGGACGTCCGGCAGATTTACGCCCAGTGCCCCGACAGTCAGGGGCTGGGACTGGCCATCAGCAACCGGCTGAAGAAGGCGGCGGGCTTCAAAACCATTGCCGCGGATCAGCGGCAGGTCATTTTGGGCATTACCGGCGGCACCGGCTCCGGCAAGACCAGTGCCCTGAATGCCATCCGGGATCTGGGGGGGACGGTTATTGACTGCGACGCGGTGTACCACGAGATGCTGGACAGGGACGAAACCCTCCGCCGCGCCATTGAGATGAAGTTCCATGGCGTATTCAACTCCGACGGCTCCCTGAACCGCAAGAAGCTGGGGGCACTGGTCTTTGAAAATAAGGAACGGATGGCGCAGCTTAACGAAGTGGTTTACCGGTTCCTGGTGCCGGAGGTGCAGCGCCGGGCGCAGGAGGGGAGTCTCGTGGCCATTGACGCCATCAACCTCATTGAAAGCGGCGTGGGAGAGCTGTGCGACCGCACCATTGCCATCACCGCGCCGGCGGAACTGCGGGTGCGGCGGATTATGGCTCGGGACGGCATTGACGAGCACTATGCCCGGATGCGGATCTCCGCCCAGAAGTCCGATGAGTTCTACCGCAGCAAGTGCGACTGTGAACTCAGCAATACCAGCGACACGCCGGAGGCTTTCCGGGAGACGGCCCGGGTGTTCTTCAACCGCATGATCCGGGAACTCCGGGAGGAGAAGGACAAGGTGACGCAGTGAAGCTGCTGAAGTGGTTGTCGGACGGGTATCATCTGGTGCATTACCTGCTGATTCTCTGCGCCATTGCATATCTCTGGTGGGAAGGGGAGAGTCTGTGGGCCGCAGGTGTTCTGACAGTCCTGATGATTGGGATTCCTCTGGGAAATTTCCTGCGGAAGGAAGCACGTATCAGACAGACTGTGGATGTTATTTCAGGCGGTATCTGCGTGGAAAATACCGCCGGCGTGTCCAGAGAGATCTCCGCCTGGGAAGTAGGCAGCCTGCGGGTTGTCCGCAGCGGCCTGCTGATATACGGTCAGGACGGCCAGCGCCTTGCTACGGTCGCATGGCAAACCGGGAATCGCCAAAACACAGGTTATGACGCACTCCGGGCACTGGTGCGGCCAAGGCTTCCGAAAGAGCCGATACGGCTTCGAATCTATGCCGGAAAACGTTGGCGGACAGCGGTTTCTGCCATATTGATGCTGAGCGCTTGGCTGGCTGTTGGCATTTTTATGTACCTGACAGACCAGCTTTCAGGCGTTCTGGATGTGTGGATCTTTTTTTTGACAATGCTGGCTCTCTGGAATGGCTGGCGTTGGCTGCGGGATTTCCGCCGGGGAATCCTGATTGCTCCGGAGGGGATCACGGTGACGCCGGCTGTTGGACGGAAACGGCAGCTGTCGTGGGAAGCGTGCAGACTGGTACCGGATTCATACGGGGTGCCAGAACTGCCCCACGGAGTCTCTCTGGAACAGTTGGATAATATTTTGCCTCTGCTGGAAGGAATCTGCGCCCGGAACAGCAGGGAGGAAGCAAGGAATATTTGAATTTACAGAGCGGCACAGGCCGCATGAACAAGTCTGATGGAGGAGGAATATACTATGTCTGATGCAAACAAGGCGTTGAAGGAAAAGCTGCTGAGCAGCCGGAAAAACGGCTTTGACCGGCTGAACGAGGTGGAAAAGGAGCCTATGGAGTCCTATTGCCGGGATTATATGGCCTTTCTGGACGCCGGAAAAACGGAGCGCCTCTGCGCGGCGGAAACTGTCCGGCTGGCGGAGCAGGCGGGCTACCGCCCCTTTGTCCGGGGACAGGCCGTAAAGCCCGGGGATAAGGTGTATGTCTGCAACCGGGGCAAGAGCGTGCTGCTGGCCCATATCGGCAGCAAGCCTCTGGCCGAGGGCGCCCAGATTACCGCCGCCCATATCGATTCTCCCCGGCTGGATCTGAAGCCCAATCCCCTGTATGAGGACAGCGAACTGGCCTATTTCAAAACCCACTACTACGGCGGCATCCGCAAGTACCAGTGGGTGACCATCCCGCTGGAGCTTCACGGCGTGGTTGCCCTGACGGACGGCACCACCGTCTCCGTGAACATCGGCGGGGAAGAGGGGGATCCCAAGCTGGTCGTCACCGACCTGCTGCCCCACCTGGGTCAGGAGCAGAGCAAGAAGCCGCTGGCGGAGGGCATCACCGGCGAGCAGCTGAACCTGCTGCTGGGCAGCAGACCCATCGGCGGCGAGGAAGGCTCCGACCGGGTGAAGCTGGCGGTGATGCAGCTGCTGAACGAAAAGTACGGCATCACCGAGGACGACTTCACCTCCGCGGAACTGGAGGCGGTTCCCGCAGGGAAAGCCTCGGAAATCGGCCTGGATCGCTCCATGATCGGCTCCTACGGCCATGACGACCGGGTCTGCGGCTACGCGGCGCTGAAGGCTCTGCTGGATCTGGATGGGACGCCGGCCAAAACCGCCATCTGCGTACTGGCGGACAAGGAGGAAATCGGTTCCGACGGCGTCACCGGGATGCAGTCCGCCGCCTTTGATACCTTTATGGAGGATCTGTGCGAAGCCCAGGGGGCGGCGCTGCGGGTGTGTCTGGAAAATTCCTTCTGCCTCAGTGCCGACGTGACGGCGGCCTATGACCCCAACTTCGGCGAGGTCTTTGAGAAGAAGAACGCCGCCTACCTGAACTACGGCATCGGCCTGTGCAAGTACACCGGTGCCCGGGGCAAGTCCGGCGCCAGCGATGCCGCTGCCGAAACGGTGGGCTATGTCCGGGGTATTTTTGACCGGGCAGAGGTCATCTGGCAGATTGCGGAACTGGGGAAGGTGGACGCCGGCGGCGGCGGCACCGTGGCCATGTATATGGCCAACCGCAACATCACCACGCTGGATGCCGGCGTGCCGGTGCTGGCCATGCACGCCCCCTTTGAGGTGGTTTCCAAGCTGGACTGCTATGAGACTTACAAAGGCATGAAAGCAGTTTACGAGGCAGAGTAACGTTTTTCTGCAGCGGGAAGGAAGGGTGTGTGCGGGAAACCCAGGAGGGGTTTCCTGCACCATTCTGATCACAGCTATGCAGAATTTATTCTGCATAGCCTGGCCGCCGCAGGCGGCATGAAAGCAGTTTACGAGGCGGAGTAAACAGCGCTTTCACTTTACAGGAGGGGGAATCTCCCCCTCCTGTTTCTGCGAGTTTCCTCTCCATATGGCAATTTGACTGTATTTCACGGACAGCGGCCCCGAATTTTCTCATTTCCGGCAGGAGAATTTTGTGGTTTCCGGTTGCAAGCCGCCGGAGAAACTGGTATGATGAATCTGCCAAGGACAAATGGCCGCAGGAGGTGGACTGAGTGGCAAGAAAAATCGAATACTATCTGGTGGCGGCGGAGGCTCTGCCGGAAATTTTCATCCGGGTGGCGGAGGCCAAGCGGATGATGCAGACCGGGGAAGCCGAAACCGTCGGCGAGGCTGCCCGGCTGGCGGGCATCAGCCGCAGTGCGTTTTACAAGTACAAGGACGCCGTACAGCCCTTTAATGACATGAAATCGGAACATATCATCACCTTTTACACCCTGCTGAAGGATGTCTCCGGAACCCTGTCCCGGGTGCTGAACGTATTTGCGTCCTCCGGCGCTAACATCCTCACCATCAACCAGAGCATCCCCACCAACGGCTGCGCTGCCGTGACCATTTCCGCGGAAACCTCCGGCATGGAGAAGTCGCTGGAACAGCTGATGGGGGATGTGTCCGGACTGGAAAACGTCATCAAATTTGAGATTCTGGCCGGATAAGGCCGCAGAAAGGAACTGATGCATGATTAAAATTGCGATTCTGGGGCTTGGCACTGTGGGCACCGGCGTTGTGAAGGTGGTAGAGGCCAACACGGCGCCCATCCGGCACAGGCTGGGGGAACCGCTGGGGGTCAAGACGGCGCTGGTACGGACGCTGCGCAAAGGCCCGTACTGCCACCTGATGACAGACCGCTTCCGGGACATCGAAACCGACAGTGAAATCCGGGTGGTGGTGGAAACCATCGGCGGCACCGGCGCGGCCTATGAATACACCCGCCGCTGCCTGATGGCTGGCAAGCACGTCGTCACCGCCAACAAACAGCTGGTGGCGGAGCACGGCTGCGAACTGCTGGAACTGGCACGGAAAAACCATGTGAACTACCTCTTTGAGGCCAGCGTAGGCGGGGGAATCCCCATCCTGCATCCCCTGACCCAGTGTATGGCCGCCAATCGGGTGGACGAGATTTACGGCATTCTCAACGGCACCACCAACTTTATCCTCACCAAAATGGTGCGGGAGAAAATGCCCTTTGAGGAAGCCCTGAAGCTGGCGCAGGAAAAGGGCTATGCCGAGGCAGATCCCACGGCGGATGTGGAAGGCATTGACGCGGGGCGCAAGATCTGCATTCTGGCGGATCTTGCCTTCGGGCATCAGGTGAACCCGGAGAAGGTGCCCATGGAGGGCATCACCGGGCTGGATCTGAAGGACGTGGAACTTGCCGGACATCACGGCTACCGCATCAGGCTGCTGGGACGCTGCCTGCGGCTGGAGGGGAACCGCCGCACGGCCTATGTGGCGCCTCACCTGATTTCCGCAGACAATCCCATCTCCGATGTGAACGACGTGTTCAACGCGGTGGTGGTGCGGGGCAACGCCACCGGTGAGGTGATGTTCTACGGAAAAGGCGCCGGGGAACTGCCCACGGCCTCTGCCGTTGTGGCGGATGTCATGGAGTGCGTGCTGGAAAGCCGCCCCCGGCCGGAAATCGGATGGAGTGCCGATGAGGGGGGCTTTGTGTCCCCGCTGGAACTGAAGGGGTGCTGGTATTTCCGGAGTCATGCCCCGGCGGAGCGGGTGCAGGCGCTGGTGCCGGAGGCCCGGATTCTGGAAGCGGGGGAAGACACCGTTTTCATCACGCCGCCTGTCACCGGACAGGAAGCGGAGGCGCTGGCGAAGCGGCTTCCGGTTTCGGCTTATCTGCGGGTGCTGGGATGATACCCATTTCCCCGCCCCGGCGTATGATGGAACAGACCCCAATCTGAAGCAAAGAGGGAGCAACCATGAGTTTGATTGTACAGAAATTCGGCGGCAGCAGCGTCAGGGATGCCCAGCGCATCCGCAATGTTGCCGGTATTATCGCAGAAACCTATTTGCAGGGCAACGACGTCATCGTCGTCCTGTCGGCGCAGGGAGACACCACGGATGACCTGATTGCCAAGGCGGAGGAGATTAACCGGAAGCCTTCCAAGCGGGAAATGGATATGCTGCTGTCCACCGGTGAGCAGATTTCCGTGGCGCTGTGCGCCATGGCGCTGGAGGCCATGGGGCTGCCCTGTGTATCTCTGGCAGCGTGGCAGGTGGGCATCCAGACCACCAAGGTGCATTCCGATGCCCGGATCAAAAAAATCGACACGGAGCGGGTCAGAGCGGAGCTGGATCAGCACCGGATTGTGCTGGTAACCGGCTTCCAGGGGGTTGACCGGCTGGGGGACGTCACCACACTGGGACGGGGCGGCAGCGATACCAGCGCCGTGGCGCTGGCGGCGGCCTTCCGGGCGGATCTCTGCCAGATCTACACGGATGTGGACGGCGTCTACACCACGGATCCCCGGATCGTCCCCAACGCCAGAAAGTTGGATGAGATCACATACGACGAAATGCTGGAACTGGCATCCCAGGGTGCCGGCGTGCTTCATAACCGCAGCGTGGAGCTGGCAAAGAAGTTCCGGGTGGATCTGGAGGTGCTCTCCAGTCTGGAAAGAAAGCCCGGCACCAAAGTCAAGGAGGTCACCAAAGTGGAAAAGACAAATATCGCCGGCGTGGCGAAGGATACCAGCATCGCCCGGATTGCCCTCATCGGGCTTCAGCATAATCCCGGCGTCGCGTTTCAGGTGTTCGACCTGCTGAGCAAGCACAATATCAACGTGGACGTCATCCTTCAGTCCATCGGCCGGGAGGACACCAAGGACATTTCCTTTACCGTCCATAAAAAGGATCTGGAGGAAGCCAAGGAGATTCTGGAGGAGAACAAAAGCGTCCTGCGGTTTGACCATATCGAAACGGACAGCCATATCGGCAAGGTGTCCATTGTAGGCGCCGGGCTGATGACCAACTGCGGCATGGCCGCCCGGATGTTTGAAGCGCTTTACGAGGCCGGCATCAACATCCAGATGATCAACACCTCCGAAATCCGGGTTTCCGTCCTGCTGGACGAGAACGACGTGGATCGCGCGGTGCGGGCCATTCACGCGAAGTTTTTCGACGAGATCTGAACCATCACTGCGGGAAAGGAGGTACACGGCTGTGTGCCTCCTTCTCACCTTGGAAAACCGCCGGTGCACCGGCGAGGAGGAAGAATTATGAATGCAATCGTTACCGTAATCGGCCGGGATCGGGTGGGCATCATTGCCACCGTCTGCGGAAAGCTGGCGGAGCTGAACGTCAATATTCTGGATATTACCCAGACCATCCTGAAGGGGAACTTCACCATGGTCATGGCGGTGGACGCCGGTCAGGCCAACGTGGGCTTTGAGCAGCTTGCCGCCGCGCTGGACGCCCTGGGGGAGCAGATGCACCTGTCCATCCGCATCCAGCGGGAGGAAATCTTTGACGCCATGCACCGGATATAAGGAGAGGGTATCATGCTGAACCAGAAAGAAATTCTCTCTACCATCGCTATGATTGACCGGCAGCATCTGGACATCCGCACCATCACCATGGGGATCTCCCTGCTCAGCTGCTGCGACCCGGACGCCAGACGCGCCTGTGAGAAGATTTACGAAAAAATCACCCGGTACGCGGAAAAGCTGGTAAAAACCGGGGAGGACATCCAGCGGGAGTTCGGAATCCCCATTGTCAACAAGCGGATTTCCGTCACCCCCATGGCGCTGGTGGCCGGTGCCAGTGAAACGGAGGACTATGTGCCCTTTGCACTGGCGCTGGATCGGGCCGCCAGAACCTGCGGCGTCAACTTCATCGGCGGGTACTCCGCGCTGGTGCAGAAGGGAATGACGGAGGCGGACGAAAAGCTGATCCGCTCCATTCCGGAGGCGCTGGATCGCACAGAACTGGTGTGCTCCAGCGTCAACGTGGGTTCCACCCGGGCAGGCATCAATATGGACGCCGTGGCGCTGATGGGGCAGATTGTGAAGGAAACCGCCGCCCGGACGGCGGATCGGGACGGCCTTGGCTGCGCCAAGCTGGTGGTTTTCTGCAACGCCGTGGAGGATAACCCCTTTATGGCCGGCGCGTTCCACGGCGTAGGGGAGGCGGAGAAGGTCATCAACGTGGGCGTCTCCGGCCCCGGCGTGGTGTACCACGCCCTGCAGTCCGTCAAGGGGGAGCCGCTGGACGTGGTGGCGGAAACCGTGAAAAAGACGGCGTTTCAGGTGACCCGCATGGGCCAGCTGGTGGCCCGGGAGGCCAGCCGCCGTCTTGACACCCCCTTCGGCATTGTGGATTTGAGTCTTGCCCCCACCCCGGCCGTCGGGGACTCCGTGGCCCGGATTCTGGAGGAGATGGGGCTGGAGGTCTGCGGCACCCACGGCACCACGGCGGCACTGGCGCTGCTGAACGACGCGGTGAAGAAGGGCGGCGTCATGGCCTCTTCTTCCGTAGGCGGGTTGTCCGGCGCCTTTATCCCCGTCAGCGAAGACGAGGGCATGATTGCCGCCGCCAGAGCGGGAACGCTGTGCATGGACAAGCTGGAAGCCATGACCTGCGTGTGCTCCGTGGGGCTGGACATGATTGCCGTGCCCGGCGATACCCCGGCGGAAACCATCTCCGCCATCATTGCGGATGAAGCCGCCATCGGCATGGTGAACAACAAGACCACCGCCGTCCGCCTGCTGCCCACCCCCGGCAAGGATGTGGGAGATACAGTGGAGATGGGGGGTCTGCTGGGCAGTGCACCGGTGATGCCGGTGCATAAGGAATCCAGCGCCGCATTTGTCCGGCGGGGCGGCCGCATCCCGGCACCGCTCCACAGCCTGAAAAACTGAGAAGTGATAGCGCGGATTAAGCAATCCCCGCCGCATGATGATTCATGCGGCGGGGATTCTGTTTGAAAATACCTGTGCCTCACAGAGAAAATCCGGTTTTACGCCTGTTCTGCAAATTTCTTCCTGTCCCGGTCAATCTGCTTTTGATAGCGATCCTGCTCGGAAAAAACACAGCCGCAGTACTTCTGCATATAAAAGCCCAGTTCCCGGGCCCGCTGATTACCTGCCCGGAAATTGGGGCGGAAATCCCGGTACAGGAACGTCACGCCGTACTGCCGGGCATATGCCTCCGCAGCGGCCCGGATGCCGTCGTGATTCTGATAGAGGCTGGCCAGCAGGGTAGAGGTAAAGGCCTCATAGCCGTGCTCCGCCGCATACCGGGCGGTTTCCTCCAGCCGGTGATGATAGCAGTAGGTGCAGCGGCGGGAGATGTCTCCGGCCACATGCTCCACAAATTCCCGCAGGCCGTAATCCTCTTTTACAATCACCTGCATCTCAATGGTGGGGGCGTAGGCCAGCAGGCAGTCCCGCCGGGCCTCGTATTCCTTCCAGGGGTGGATATTGGGGTTGTACCAGAAAGCCACCGGTTCAATGCCCTCGGCGCGGAGAGGGTCGATGCAGCTCAGGGAGCAGGGGGCACAGCAGGTGTGCATCAGGACAGAGATCATGGAGAAAAACTTCCCTTCCAAAGCATATTTTTTACAGTATAACATAGGATGCCGCAGAAGGGAATCCCCTGTGTGAAAACGTTTTTTTAACGGAAAATTCACGAAAATTCCATACTTTTCACATTGCGGAATCTGCCGAAAAACCGTAACATAATAGTGTTGCATTACAGACTGAAACGGAATGCCCCGAAGGAGGAAGCCTTTTTTGCGAGTCGGACTGGATATTGGTTCCACCACCATTAAATGCGTGGTGCTGGATGACCGGAATACATTGATATACAGCACATACGAGCGGCACTACAGCCATATTGTGGAGAAATCCGCGGAACTGCTGCACCGGATTGCGGCGCAGTATGGCCGGGAGGCGGTGTTTGCCATCTCCGGCTCCGCCGGCATGGGCATGGCGGAGAGCGTCCACGCGCCCTTTGTGCAGGAGGTATTTGCCACCCGGGTGGCGGCCAACCGGCTGGCACCGGGCACGGACGTCATCATTGAACTGGGGGGCGAGGACGCCAAGATTCTCTTCCTGACCCATGGGCTGGAGGTGCGGATGAACGGCTCCTGCGCCGGCGGCACCGGCGCGTTTATCGACCAGATGGCGACGCTGCTGAAAATGAGCGCCGACGAAATGGACAAGGCCGCCCGGACGGCGGAAAAGACCTATACCATTGCCTCCCGCTGCGGCGTGTTTGCCAAAAGCGACATCCAGCCCCTGATTAATCAGGGCGCCGCTCCTGCCGACATTGCCGGAAGCATTTATCAGGCGGTGGTGAACCAGACCATTGCGGGGCTGGCGCAGGGACGCCCCATCAAGGGCAATATTCTCTATCTGGGAGGGCCGCTGACCTTTTCCTCCTGCCTGCGGCAGAGTTTTGACGCGACGCTGGGCGTTACCGGCGTCTGCCCGGAGAACAGCCTGCTGTTTGTGGCGCTGGGGGCGGCCTTCTACGCGGAGGAAACCTGGGATTTGGAAAAGACGGCGGAACTGCTGAAGCAGCACGGCCTGTCGGAAACCTACCGTTCCCAGCCGCCGCTGTTTGAAAATCAGGCGGAGTACGATGCTTTCCGGGCGCGCCACGCCAAAGCGGCGGTGCCCCGGGCGGATTTCCCCGCAGACTACGCAAAGCCCGTCCATATCGGCATTGACTCCGGCTCCACCACCGTCAAGACGGCGGTGATTGACGAGGACGCCAACCTGCTTTTCACGGATTACCGTCCCAATCAGGGGGACCCTATTGCACTGCTGCAATCCGTGCTGCTGGGGCTGTACGAGAGCCATCCCAGCCTCCGGATTGCCTCCGTCACCACCACCGGCTACGGGGAGGAACTGGCCAAAACCGCCTTCCACGCCGACTTCAGCGTGGTGGAAACCGTGGCGCACTTCACTGCGGCAAAGCACTTCCTGCCGGACGTGGATTTTATCATCGACATCGGCGGGCAGGACATGAAGTGCTTCAAGATTGAAAACGGCGCTGTCAGCGACATCTTCCTCAACGAGGCCTGCTCCTCCGGCTGCGGCAGCTTTTTGCAGACCTTCGCCCAGGCACTGGGATATGATGTGAAGGACTTCACCCGGCTGGGGCTGTTTGCCGACCGGCCGGTGGATTTGGGCAGCCGGTGCACCGTGTTCATGAATTCCAGCGTGAAGCAGGCTCAGAAGGATGGCGCTTCCGTGGCGAATATTTCGGCAGGACTGTCCATCTCCGTGGTGAAAAACGCCATTTACAAGGTCATCCGCGTTTCCTCTCCGGAGGAACTGGGACGCCATGTGGTGGTACAGGGCGGCACCTTCTATAACGAGGCCGTGCTCCGGGCCTTTGAGAAGGAAATGGGGGTGGAGGTCATCCGCCCCGACATTGCGGGGCTGATGGGTGCCTACGGCGCGGCGCTGTACGGCATGGGAAAAGCTGTAAAGGGAAAATACAGTACGCTCCTTACCGCGGAGGAACTTCACGGATTCCACCGGGAGACGGAGAGCCGCGTCTGCCAGCTGTGCGGCAACCACTGCCAGCTGACCGTCAACACCTTCTCCGACGGCGGACAGCTCATCAGCGGCAACCGTTGTGAGCGGCCTGTCACCGGGGAAAAGGACGACGGGCGCTGGAATCTGTATGAATACAAGCGCCAGCTGATTCTGGGGTACAAGCCGGGGGAGAACCGGCGGGGGCGCATCGGCCTGCCCCTGTGCCTGAGTTTCTGGGAACTGTATCCCTTCTGGCATACCTTCTTTACCAAACTGGGCTTTCAGGTGGTGCACAGCCCCATGTCCAGCCGGAAGCTGTATCTGGAGGGGCAGGGGAGCATCCCCAGCGACACCGCCTGCTTCCCGGCAAAGCTGGCTCACGGCCACATGGAATTTCTGACCCGGCTGGGGGTGGACGCCATTTTCTACCCCTGCATGACATATAATATCGACGAGGGGCTGGGGCAGAACCACTATAACTGCCCGGTGGTGGCCTATTACCCGGAGGTGCTGGCAGGGAACTGCAGCTGCCTGAAGGATACGAAGTTCATTTACGACTATGTGGGCATCCACCGTCCCAAAGACTTTGAAAAGAAGATTACCGCCATCATGGAGCGGGAGTTCGGCGCCATCCCTCACAGTGAAATCAAGGAGGCAGTCAGGGCGGCTTATGAGGAATACGCCCGCCATATGCAGCAGATCCGGCAGCGGGGGGCGGAGATTATCGCGGCCGCCAGAAAGGAAGGCCGGCGGATCATCGTACTGGCAGGCCGGCCCTACCATGTGGACCCGGAGGTCAATCACGGCATTGATACCCTGATTACCCGCTTCGGCGCGGCGGTAATTACCGAGGATTCCGTGTCCCAGCTGGCGGAACCCTTTCGGACTACGGTGCTGAATCAGTGGACGTACCACGCCCGGCTGTATGCGGCGGCAAAATACTGCACCACCCAGCCGGACATGGATCTGGTACAGCTGGTGAGTTTCGGCTGCGGCGTGGATGCCATTACCACGGACGAAACCCGGGAGATCCTCCGGCAGGGAGGGAAGCTGTATACCCAGCTGAAAATCGACGAGATCACCAATCTGGGCGCGGTGCGTATCCGCCTGCGGAGCCTGTTTGCGGCATTGGAGGAATAACCGGCATGGAAAGCACATATCCCCGGTTCACACCGGACATGAAAAAAACACATAAGATCCTGATTCCCAATATGGCGCCGGTGCAGTTCCGCATTCTGGCCGCCAGCATGGAAAACCACGGCTATCAGGTAGAACTGCTGGGGAACTGTGGTGAGCGGGTGGCGGAGCTGGGGCTGAAATATGTCCATAATGACACCTGCTACCCGGCGCTGCTGGTCATCGGCCAGTTTCTGGATGCACTGGACTCCGGGAAGTACGATCTGGATCACACCGCCCTGATTATCACCCAGACCGGCGGCGGATGCCGTGCCTCCAACTACATTTTCCTGCTGCGCAAGGCGCTGGAAAAGGCGGGTTACGGCAAGATTCCGGTGCTGAGCCTGAACTTCTCCGGGCTGGAAAAGGACAGCAGTATGCCCATGGATCTGGCCTTCGTCCGTCAGGTGCTGGCGGCCATCTATTACGGCGACCTGCTGATGACCCTGCGGGCACAGACGGAGCCGTATGAGGTGGAAAAGGGCGCCGCCCTGCGGATGCAGGAGCACTGGCTGAATATCCTGTGTGAGCAGGTGCGGAGAGGGAAAGGATACTCCGGCCGGGAGATCCGCGCCGCCATGCCGAAGATTGCGGCAGGCTTTGCCTCCATTCCCGTTAAGCGGGTGCCCAAGGTGAAGGTAGGCGTCGTCGGGGAGATCTATGTCAAATACTCCCCTCTGGGCAACAACGATCTGGAGAAGTTCCTTGCCTCTCAGGACTGCGAGGTCAACCTGCCGGGGCTGATGGGCTTTGTCCAGTACTGCGCCTACAACATGGCGGAAACCGTCCGGCTCTACGGCGGCTCTCAGGTGGAAAAAACCGCCGCCGAGGCCATTCTGGCGCTGATTGCCGGCATGGAAAAGGTTATGATCGAAACGCTGAAGCGCTATGGGTACCATGCGCCCATGCCCTTCCGGGAACTGATTCAGCTGCCGGAGCAGACCCACACCATCGGCATGGGCTGCAAAATGGGAGAGGGCTGGCTGCTGACGGCGGAGATGCTGGAACTGGTGCGCTCCGGCTATGAGAACATTGTCTGTGCCCAGCCCTTTGGCTGCCTGCCCAACCACATCTGCGGCAAGGGCATGGTAAATAAGATCCGGGAACTATACCCTCAGGCCAACATTACGCCCATCGACTACGACCCCGGCGCCACCCGGGTCAATCAGGAAAACCGGATCAAGCTGATGCTGGCGGTCGCCCGGGAACGGCTGACGGAGCGGAAAGAACCGTCTGCTGCCGCCGGGACGGAAGAACGTCCGGACAGGCAGCAGAAGCCCCAGCCTCTCTGCGTGTAATCAGGAGAAATCTTCACGGACAGGCCGAGGGAGGGCGCTTTCCCGGAACAGTCCGGCTTCCGCTTTTCCGGGAGAAAGGGAAAGCGTCCGCGGTTCAGGAGAAACAAACGCAAAAGTGTTCAAAGAAGCATCCATCCGTAAAGCGGATGGATGCTTCTTTCGTTGTACGTTGTATGAAGAAAACCACCGGCATGGCCGGTGGGTATGATTTTTGCCTGCTATCGAATACGATGTACTGCCCCCTCTCCGGGAAACCGGCAAACAAGTTCGCCGGCTTCTCCGCATAGTTTCAAGGGAGGGGGGAGCAGGATGGCAAGCAAACCGGAACTGCTATACAGTCAGATGGCAGATGAGATCGGGCAGGACTTTATTCTCGCCTATCAGCGAGCCGTCCTGCTGACTTTGCAGCGTCAGGGGGTCCTTAACGAAATACAGTGCAGAAGCTGCGTACAAAAATTAGAAGAACAGATAAGAAATGCAGAAAAATCAAGGCCTGTAAAGGAATAGTGCCTTTCAGTATTCACACAATTGCAAAGGCGCATTCTGTATCGTATGATACCACGAAAAGGAGGCAATTTTATGCTGCAAGCAGCGGCGTATTGCCGCGTCTCCACGGACAAGGAAGATCAGGCAAATTCCTTTGAAGCGCAGCAGCGGTATTTCCGCGAGTACATCCAACGCCAGCCGGATTGGGAACTGCAGGGCATCTATGCTGACGAGGGCATTTCCGGCACATCCACCAACAAGCGCGTGGAGTTCAACAAAATGCTCCATGCGGCAGAAATGGGCCAGATCGACCTGATTGTCACTAAGGAGGTCAGCCGTTTCACCCGCAACACGGTGGACGCTCTGCAAATCACCCGGGATCTGCGGCGTCGGGGCGTGGGCGTTCTGTTTCTCAATGACAGTCTGGACACCCGCACCAATGACGGCGAACTGCGGCTGACGATTATGAGTTCCGTGGCGCAGGACGAGAGCCGCAAGACCTCGGAACGCTCCAAATGGGGGCAGATGCGCAGCATGGAGAAGGGCGTTGTCTTTGGCGGCTCGCTGCTGGGCTACGATGTGGTCGGCGGCAGGATGACCGTCAATCCGGAAGGCGCGGAAATCGTCCGGCTCATCTTTTACAAATATCTGCGAGAGCGGAAGGGGAGCAGCACCATCGCCCGGGAACTGCGGGAGGCAGGCATCCTCAGCAGCAGGGGGAACTGCCTTTGGTCATCGGCCACCGTGTCAAAAATTCTGAAGAACGAAAAATACTGCGGCGACCTCATCCAGAAAAAGACCTACACGCCGGATTTCCTGACCCATGAGAAGAAGTACAACCACGGCAAGGAGCCGCTGGTAGAAATAAAAAACCACCACGAGCCTATCATCGACCGGGAAACGTGGGATGCGGTGCAGCGGGAACTGTCCCGCCGCAACCGCGCCACAGGCAAAGGAGGACACGGCAACCGCTATCCGCTCTCCGGCAAAATTCGCTGCGATGAGTGCGGCAAAAGCTTTTCGCACCGCACCAAAAAGCGGCAGGACGGCAGTTCCTATGACCGCTGGTGCTGCTTTACCGCCACCAACGAAGGGCTGCGGCGCACAGACGGCGCGGGAAATACCATCGGATGCAGCGTCGGTCGGCAGATCCGGGACGATGTCGCCATGAACCTTCTGCGGCGCTCGGTAAACGCCGTGACGCTGGACAGGAACGCCGTCATACGCAATCTCACCCGCATTGTGGAGAGCGTTTTATCCTCCGGTGAGGACAGCGGCCGGCAGGAATTGCGGCGGCTGGAAGCGGAACTGGAAAAGCTGCAAGCCCGGAGCGATGCGATCCTTGACCGCTTTCTCGACGGGAGCATCAGCAAGGAGGACTGCCAGCGGGCCAAGGCCCGCTGTGAGGATGAGATCCACCGCACACAGGAGAAAATTGCCGCGATCAAACAGCGGCAGACGCTGAACACCGACACGCAGACCCTAAAGCCGGACATTCGCGCCGCCATCACCGGCGTTGTCAGTGGGCAGACGGCCGATGATATTTTCTACGGCCAGCTGCTTCATCAGATGACCGTGTATCAGGACGGCAGGGTGGAGGTGGCGCTGAATTTTCTGCCTGCCAAATGGATTTATGTACTGGACGGACTGGAAACATACCGGGCAACAATCAGGGGTCATGACGCTTCCTCTGTGCCGATGTCAGTCAGCAGCCCCTTCAGTTCCGGATAGGGCATGGAGTAGCGCTGGCTGAGGTATCGCAGGGATGCTCCCAGTTCGCCGTCCGGCCCGCCGTACTGGGAGATGATGGCCGCTGCCAGCCGGGGGTTCGGCGTGGTGATTTTCACCGGGTACTGTAACTTTTTCTCGTAAACAAACATCAGCCGTTCCCTCCCGCTTCCCAGGGCCACGGATCCTTCAGCCAGTCATAGCCGCCCTCCGGCGTCAGGTCATCACTGGACAAAGGCCCGTACTGGGAGATATATTTTGCCCGGCCCTCCCGGGCCAGCTTCACATAGGAGGCGTAGAGTTCCAGCGCCTCCTGATCCGTAGAGTGGGTGTCAAGATAGAGGTTCAGTTCCTTGACGGCAAAATCCAGCGCCATCAGTTCCGCCAGCGCAGTGTTGGGCAGCTGGGTACGGGCCTGAATGGCCGCCTTGAAGGGCAGTTCCAGTCCCGGGAACAGGGTACCGGTTTTCAGGGCCTCCGCCCGGCTGAAGCGGGTGGGGTTGCTGCCCTGCATGGGGATATACGGGAACGCCAGCGGCGCACAGGCGGGCAGGGCGCCCTGCCCGGTTTCGCAGGCGGCGGGTTTCGTTTCGGGTTTTTCCATGCTGTATGGCTCCCTCCTTATGGGAAAATCTGAAAAGGACAAAGGCGCCGAACCCGCGGAAACCATGGGACGTGCGGCTCCGGCGCGCATCCCATCCTATGCGGAGGCGGCGGAAAGGGAAACTTGCTTTCCCGGGAAAAAGCCGCTATAATCAACATATGGGATAAGCCGGGGCGCATAGTCTGGCCTGAGGTGATGACTGTGATTCTGCTGCTCCGCAAACGGACGCTCCTGTCCGCATGGCTTCTGGCGGGTGCTGCCTGTGTTTCCGCCATTTTTCTGGCCGGCTCCCGGAAACTCTCCGTCCCGGCGGCGGGAATGGGGCAGGAGGGATGCAGAACGGTGGTCATTGACGCCGGCCACGGCGGGCAGGACGGCGGCGCCGCAGCGCCGGACGGCACCGTGGAGAGCGCCGTCAATCTGGCGGTGTCCCTGCGGCTGGAGCAGCTGCTGCGCTTTGCGGGGGTTCCCACGGAGATGACCCGCCGGGAGGACACGATGGTCTGCGACCCGGGGCTGGAAACCATGCGGCAGCGGAAGGTTTCCGATATTCACAACCGGGCGGCGCTGGTGAACGGCACGCCGGACGCCGTGCTGCTGAGCATTCACCAGAACAGCCTGCCATCTTCACCTGTAACCTACGGGGCGCAGGCCTTCCACAACCGGCAGGCGGGGGCGGAAGCGCTGGCACAGGTGATGCAGGACGGCCTGAACGAGGTGGTCAACACCCACCGTGCCAAGGAAATCCGACAGATTCCCGACAGCATTTATCTGATGAACCATGTAACGGCACCTGCCGTGCTGGTGGAGTGCGGCTTCCTCTCCAATCCGGAGGAGGCGGCGCGGCTCCGGCAGGCGGATTATCAAATGACACTGGCTGTCACCATTGCGGCGGGATACCTGCAATGGGCTGCCGGAGAGGAAGCCATATGAAAGCAAAAACCATGTTTTACTGTACGGAGTGCGGCAACGAAACCGCCAAGTGGGCGGGACGGTGCCCTGCCTGCGGCGCGTGGAACACCGTTGTGGAGCAGCCGGAGCTGCCGAAAGGCGCCGGGAAGGGAGGCGCCTCCCGGGTGGGGCTGACCCGCCGCCGGGCCTGCCCGGTGACGGAACTTTCCGCCGACGAGGAAATCCGCTTCCCCACCGGCATGGGGGAACTGGACCGGGTGTTGGGCGGCGGCGCCGTGAAAGGCTCCATGGTGCTGGTAGGCGGTGCGCCCGGCATCGGCAAATCTACCCTGATGCTGCAAATTTGCAGCAAATTGTGTGAATTTTCCAGAGTTCTGTATATTTCCGGCGAGGAATCGGAGCACCAGCTGAAGCTGCGGGCCAAACGGCTCCATGTGGAGAGTGAGCGGCTGCTGGTGCTGTCGGAAACCAATCTGGGGGATGTACTGGAATCCGTGAACGCGGAGCAGCCGGATGTGCTGATTGTGGACTCCATCCAGACCTTGTACAACGATGCGCTGGACGCTGCGGCCGGCAGCATCAGTCAGGTGAAGGACTGCACCATGGCGCTGATGCAGGTGGCCAAGGGGCAGGGAATCACGGTGTTTGTCATCGGCCATGTCAACAAGGAAGGCTCCATTGCCGGCCCCAAGGTGCTGGAGCACATGGTGGACTGCGTGCTGTACTTTGAGGGCGACCGCCATACCAGCTGCCGGATTCTCCGGGCGGCCAAGAACCGCTTTGGCGCCACCAATGAAATCGGCGTCTTTGAAATGCGGGACGAAGGGCTGGCAGAGGTGGAAAATCCCTCGGAAATGCTGCTCTCCGGCCGGCCGGACGACGCCCCCGGCACCTGTGTGGCCTGCGTGATGGAGGGGGCAAGGCCGGTGCTGGCGGAACTGCAGGCGCTGGTGGTATCCTCCGCCGGCGGCAATCCCCGCCGCACCAGCAACGGCTTTGACTACAACCGCGCCGCCATGCTGCTGGCGGTGCTGGAAAAGCGGGGAGGACTGAAACTCTCCGCCTGCGACGCCTACCTGAACATTGTAGGCGGACTGTATCTGGACGAGCCTGCCGCCGACCTGGCGGCGGTGATTGCGCTGGCCTCCAGCTATCTGGACAGGCCGGTGCCCGGGGATCTGGCAGCCGTGGGCGAGGTGGGGCTGACCGGGGAACTGCGCAGCGTCAGTCAGCTGGATCAGCGGGTGTCTGAGGTGCATCGCCTGGGATTCCGGAAGTGCGTGGTGCCGGCTCATCGGGCAGATACCATAAAGGCACCGAATGGTCTGACGGTGATCCCGGCCCGGAATATCGGTGAGGCGATCCGAGCCGCCCTCCGTCCCGGGGAATGAAATGGATGCAGGCGCCTCCCAGCGCCGGCAGTCCGGCGGAGGCGGCGCTGTCCAGCGTGCAGAGTCCGTCGCTCTGGTAGACGCAGTGGCTGGTGCAGGGGATCATGCAATCAGCTCCCTTCAGAAGTTCAGCTGTAGCATGGCCGTTTTTCGCAATCCTATGCGGCTGCGGCAGCGGTAAACGCGCCGTCCTTCATGGACGGCGCGTTTTTGTGTCCAAAACCTTCCGCACCACCTGACGGGGGCGGGCATAGACTGGCATGAAAGGGGCCGACGGCTCCTTCGCTACATCGTTTAGGAGGTATTCCCATGCCTGAAAAAGTTGTGCCCGGCCCCGTGGAGGACGCCTGCGGCGTCCGGGAGGCGGTCTGCATCCATACACGCAAGATCTATGATTCCTGCCGGGATAAGGACTGCATTGAAGACCTGCGATTCTATCCGAAACTGCAATATGTGGACGTCATCAACCGTGCCCTGTCCGTTAAGGGCGGCACCGCCGACCTTCTGTACGTCTATGTGGACGTGGAGCCTGTCAGCTTCAACCGGGGGTTCTACACCGTGGATATGCGGTTTTTCTACTCCGTGACCCTGCAGGCCTACACCAGCTGCCCGGCGCCGGTGACGGTGGAGGGGCTGTGCGTATTTGACAAGCGGGTAATCCTGTTCGGCAGCGAGGGCAGTGCCAAGATTTTCTCCTCCAAGTACCGCTCCGGTGAGCCGGATATTCCCATGCTGCGCCGCTCCAATCTCCCGGAAGCCGTGGTGGAGGCTGTGGATCCCATTGTTCTGGACGCCCGGATTGCGGACAGCGGCTGCCGCAGGGAGTGCGACTGCGACCTGTGCGAGGTGCCCGGATTCATCAGCGAGTGCTTCAACGGGGAACTTTGCGGCGGGGACGACAGCCGCCGGATTTATATCACGCTGGGGCAGTTCTCCATCGTCCGTCTGGAACGGGATTCCCAGCTGCTGGTGCCGGTGTATGACTACTGTATGCCGGAGAAGGAGTGCTCCTGCGGCAGCACCGACGACCCCTGCTGCCTGTTCCGGAACATCGCCTTCCCGGTAGGGGAATTTTTCCCGCCCAACACCGTGTCCATGCCGGAGGACTATGAGGAGGCCAGAAACTACTGTGCCTGCTGCCGCAAATAGAAAGTAACCACTATCAAAGAAATCAGCCAGCCCTGCTATGCGTAAGAAGACCCCACAGGGGTCTTCTTGCGCAGCGGGGAGAAAAAGTTTTTTCTCCCCACTGCGGCAAGTTTTCTGCACTTTCAAGTGCAGAAAACTTATGATTATAAACGAAAGACACCCCTCCTGGGTTTCTTTCGTAACTATCTTCCTTCCCGGCGCAGCGGCATTTCCCTGTTTTCCGGCAGTCTCCGTAAGAAGACCCCACAGGGGTCTTCTTACGTTTTGCCTTTACCCGGCATATTCGGGGACGAGCCGTCATACAGTTCAGTAACAATGAAAGGGAGGGACACCCTTGGAAAATCAGGGAACAATCATGCGCTATGAAATGGCGGCGGCCATTCTGCCCAGCCGCCTGCGGCGGATTGCCATGGAACTGCCGGAAAAAGACCGCGCCTGCGCGGAGGAATTCCGCCTTCGTGCCGGACGGTGTATGTCGGTGCTGCTGCCAGAGGGGGAGCGGTCGCTGGAGGCCATTGTCACCACAGAGGAACTGGAAACCTTGTGCGACATTGCGGCGGAGTTTTCCCGCTACGCCTCCATGGAAACCCTGCGGCAGGGCTTCCTGCCGGTGCGGGGCGGCTTCCGGGTGGGGCTGTGCGGCTCCGCCGTGATGAAGGACGGCGCGGTGACCAACCTCAAGCAGATTTCCTCCGCCGTAATCCGGATCTCCCGGGAGCAGCGGGGAATTGCCCGGGAGGTGACGCCGAAGCTGTTCCGGGAGGGGCGGTTTTGCAGCACGCTGCTGCTCTCCCCGCCGGGGGGCGGCAAGACCACGCTGCTGCGGGATTTGGTGCGCCAGCTTTCCTGCGGCGAAGGCGTCCCGCCCCAGCGGATTACGCTGGTGGACGAGCGGGGAGAGATTGCGGTGATGTACCGCGGCCAGCCCCAGATGGACGTCGGCAGCCGGACAGATGTGCTGGACGGCTGCCCCAAGGCGCTGGCTATCCCCATGGTGCTGCGGGCCATGAATCCCCAGATCATCGCCGTGGACGAGATCACCACTCGGGAGGATCTCCACGCCATGGCGCAGGCGGCAGGCTGCGGCACGGCGCTGCTGGCTACCATCCACGCCGCCGACACGGCGGAACTGGAGCAGAAGCCGCTGTACCGGGAACTGCTGGCCGGCCGGGTGTTCCGGAAGGCGGTGCGGATCCGCGTCACCCCGGCGGGGCGGGTCTATACGGTGGAGGATCTGCCGTGACGAAGCTGCTGGGAAGCCTGTGCGTGTTCGCCGCAGGGGGGATGGTCTGGTACCTGCGGCGGAAGGAGCGGCGGAGCCGCCGCACTCTGCTGGCAGATCTCATCGCCGCACTGGATGGGGTGGAAACCGGCATCCGCCTGACCCGGACACCGCTGCCCCGGCTGCTGGCGCAGGCGGCGGAACGCGGCGGGGCGGCTGCCGCCTTTTTCAAAGCGGTTTCCCGGGGGCTGACGGCAGGGGAGCGCCCAACCGCCGTCTGGCGGCGGGCAGCCGCGGAACTGCCGCTGTCCGGCCCGGAACGGAATGCCCTGCTGACGCTGGCGGAAGCCGCGCAGGGGGATGAGGAGAGTGCGTGTAAAGGCATTTCACTTGCAAGAAAAACTCTGGAGGAAAGCCTGCGTCAGATGGAAAAGCAGCGCATGGAGGAGGATCGGCGCAGTGCTGCGCTGTGCTTTTCCGCCGCCGCGCTGACGGTGATTTTACTGATTTGAGGAATGAACGATGGATGTGGATCTGATTTTCAAAATTGCCGCCGTGGGGATTCTGGTGGCGGTGCTGAACCAGCTGCTGATCCGTTCTGGACGGGAGGAGCAGGCCATGATGACCACGCTGGCGGGGCTGGTTGTGGTGATGATGATTCTTGTGCGGGAGATCAGCGGACTGTTCCAGCTGATCAAAACGCTGTTTGACCTGTAGATGGAGCTGATGACACAGGCGGCGGGGATCTGCGTGATTGCGGCGCTGCTGGGGCTGGTGCTGCGCCGGGGCAGTCCGGAAGCATCCCTGCTGCTGGCGCTGGCGGCGGTGTCCGCCATTCTGCTGGCGCTGGGAAAGCCCCTGGGGGAACTGCTGGCGTTTCTGGACGACCTGACGGAGCAGGCCGGGGTTTCCCCTACTCTGTTCCGGCCTCTTTACAAGATTGTGGGCATCGCCCTTGTGGTGAAAATCGGGGAGGGGCTGTGCCGGGACGCCGGGGAGAGTGCCCTTGCGTCGGTGCTGGAACTCACCGGGACGGTCTGCGCCCTGCTGGCGGCGCTGCCGCTGCTGCGGTCGGTACTGAATCTGATAGGAGAACCGCTGGGATGAAACACTGGAAAACAGGTCTATTTCTGGGACTGGCTCTGCTGTCCCTTGCCCTCCCGGCACGGGCGGCGGCGCTGCCGGAGGATTTGGAAAGCGCGCTGCCCCGGGATGCCGGGAAGCTGCTGGACGGCGTGGAGCAGTGGGACGGGGAGAGCCTGCCGGAGGGGCTGTCCTCCATCTGGAATCACCTGCGGGACGACGCAGCGGAAATCCTCCGCCGCCAGACCCGGGGAGCGGTGTCCGTCCTGCTGGTGGTACTTCTGTGCGGTGCGGCGGAGGGGTTCCGGAAAAGCGCCGGGGCATCGGAACGGTTCCTGCCCATGGCGGGGACACTGGCTGTCACCGCCCTGACGGCAGGGAGTCTGGATACCCTGATGGGTGTGGGCGCGGCGGCCATGGAGCGGATTCACACCTTCTCCCAGACGCTGCTGCCGGCGCTGGCTGCCGTGTCCGCCCTGTCCGGCGGCGTGGCCGGTGCAGCCGTGCGGCAGATTGCCGCCGTGTTTTTCGCCAATCTGCTGCTGGAACTCATCCGTGGGCTGCTGATGCCCATGGTGTACCTGTACGCCGGGACACTGGCGGCAGGGGGGAGCCTTTCGGACAAACGTCTGCTGGCAGTGGCGGAACTGATCCGGAC
Source organism: uncultured Dysosmobacter sp. (assembly GCA_934636905.1). GTDB lineage: Bacteria > Bacillota > Clostridia > Oscillospirales > Oscillospiraceae > Oscillibacter. Next base: position 30,062 of record CAKUBJ010000012.1, read on the forward strand.
GGTCTGCGTCCGGCTGCTGACGGCCGTGCTGCTGCTCTTTACGCTGTATCTTACCGTCAGCGGCATTTTCACCGGCTCCGTGGACAGCGCCCGGGTGCGGATGGCCAAAACCGCCATCTCCGGCGTGGTGCCGGTGGTGGGGGGCATCATCGCCGAGGCCTCGGAAACCGTACTGGCCGGGGCGGGGCTGCTGAAGGGCACTGTAGGCGTATTCGGGCTGCTGGGGGTGCTGGCGCTGTGCGCCTATCCCTTTGTGCAGCTGGGAATCCAGTATCTTCTCTATAAGCTGACGGGCTTTCTTGCCTCTGCCATGGGAGGCGCGGAACTGTGCACCGTCATCAGCGGCCTTGGAGGTGCCTTCGGACTGATTCTGGGCATGGTGGGCAGCAGCGCGCTGGTGCTGCTGATTTCCATTCTGGCCTCTGCGGCGGCGGTGACAGCATGATTGCGGCGGTACGGACATGGCTGACGGCAGTGGCGGCGGTGACGCTGCTGCTGTCCGTGGTGCAGCAGCTGGTGCCGCCGGGAAGCCTGCGGGAGACGGCGTCCTTTGCCGGCGGACTGATCCTGCTGACGGTGCTGCTGCAGCCGCTGGCAGCCCTGAGGGGAGCGGATCTCGACCTGAGTTTTCAGGACTGCCGTCAGGCAGTGGAACAGCAGCAGACGGAACTGGAAGACCGACGGCAGGCAGAATTGGCCGCACTCATAGAATCCGCCACGGCGGCATATATATCGGACAAAGCGGACAGCATGGGACTGGCGCTGGAGGTGCGGGTCACGGCGGAGGCGGCGGACGGCGTCCCGGTTCCGGTCAGGGTGACTCTGACAGGGGAAAAGTCCGGGGAACTGTCCCGGTGGCTGGAAACGGAACTGGGCATCCCGGCGGAAAGACAGGTGTGGAATGAAGGCTGAAGGAGTGCGGAAGCTATGGGGGCGATACAAATACGCGGCGGCAGTCCTGCTGATCGGCGCAGGGCTGCTGTTATGGCCCGCTGGGAGCGGGCACACGGAACAGACTGGGCAGCGCGAAGCGTCACCGGTGTCCGCAGCGGAAACGCTGCAGGCGGAACTGGAGGAAATCCTCGGGCAGATGCAGGGGGTCGGGACGGTGCGGGTGCTTCTGACGGTGGATACCGACGGAAAGCGGCAGCTGGCGCAGAATACGGAACTTCAGTACAGCGGCAGCACGGCAGCACCGGAGGACTATTCCCGGCGGGTGGAAACCGTGCTGACGGACGGCGGGGACCGGGAGGAGATTATCGTCACCGAAACGTCGTATCCGACGTACCGGGGGGCACTGGTGGTGTGTCAGGGAGGCGGCCGGGCGGAGGTGAGGCTGGCGGTGACGGCGGCGGTGTCCGCCCTGACCGGCCTGCCCAGCGACCGCATCACCGTGGCAGAATCTCAATCATCATCTGGAGGAGGAACAAAGCGATGAGCGGAAACGCGAAACGGAACATTGCGGTGGGGGTCATGGCGGTGCTGGTGTGTGCCGCGGTGGGGCTGAACTGGAAATACTCCGGGCAGGAGGCTGCACAGCAGGCGGAGGAGGCCGGAAACAAAATCCTGGGCGAGGCCGCGCTGGTTTCCGGACAGGAGGAGGGCGCTCTGGCGGAGGCGTCCGTCTACGAGGGGGACGACTATTTTGCCTCCGCGCGGCTGACCCGGCAGCAGGCCCGGGACAGCGCCATTTCCCTGCTGGAGGACGCCGCTGCGCAGGAGGATGCGGATCAGGAGGTGGCCAATCAGGCCTCGGAGAGCATTCAGGTGCTGGCGTCCTACACCCTGAAGGAGGCGCAGATTGAAAATCTGGTGACGGCCAAGGGATACACGGACTGCGTGGCCTTCATGGGGGATGATGCCCTCAGCATTGTGGTATCCACGGAGGACGGGACGCTGGATGCGGCGGACGTGGCAAAAATCACGGACATCGCCATGACGGAAACCGGCTATGCCGCCAGCGCCATCCGGATTATGGCGGCAAATTAGCTGTTGTAATTTTCCGAATTGCATGGTAGAATAACATCTTAGAAATGAAGTACGCTGCCGCAATGCAAAAAGGAGAATCACAATGGCTGAGAATAAGGGCTATATGACGCTGTCCGATGAACAGGGAAGCATCCACATTTCCGAGGAGGTTATCGCCGCCATCGCGGTGGGCGCCGTCCGGGAAGTGGAGGGCGTTTCCGGCATGATGGGAAATCTGGGCAGCAGTGTGGCGGATCTGGTGACCAACAAAAAGGGCGCGCAGAAAAACGCCAGAGGTGTGAAGATTGAAATGACGGAAACAGGGCTGGTTCTGGATCTGTACCTGACGGTGGCCTACGGCCACGCCATCCCCGAGGTGGCGGAAAACGCCCAGAAGGCGGCGGCCTCTGCCGTCAGCGCCATGACGGGCTGCACCGTGGAAACGGTGAATATCCATGTGGGCGGCGTGACGCTGGCCTGAGGCGAAGAAGAGAGAAAAGGACGAGAAACGCTATGACACGGAACACCGCACGGGAAATTGCCGCGCATCTATCCTATGAACTGAGCTTTACCGACAAGTCGGTGGAGGAACTGCTGAAGGAACGGCTGACGCCGGAGGCTTTCGCGGAACTGGCGGAGGAGGATTCGCTGTATGCGGACGCTCCCAACGCCAAGCAGGCGGCCTACATCACCCGGCTGGTGAAGGGCGTGGACGAACACGCCGCCGAACTGGACGGCTATATCGCCAAATACGCCAAGGGGTGGAAGTTCTCCCGGATTCCGCTGGTGGCCTCCGCCATCATGCGGGTGGCCATGTTTGAGATTCTCTATATGGAGGAAATCCCCAACGGCGCCGCCATCAACGAGGCTGTGGAAATTGCAAAAAAATACGAGACGCCGGAAACGGTGAAATTCATCAACGGCATTCTGGGCAGCTTTGTGCGGGAGGAATTCTCCCGGTAACCCACAAGACCGGCAGAGCGGAGGCGGCAGGAGCCGCAGGCCGCTCTGCCTTTTTTACGCTGCATCCCCAAAGGAGCGTGCCATGGAGCGGAGGAACGTAGGAATTGACCTGCTGCGGATGACCGCCATGTGGATGGTGGTGATTCTGCACATTCTCAATAAGGGCGGCGTGCTGGCCGCGGCGGCGCCGCTGTCTGCGGCGCGGGAGACGGCGCGTCTGCTGGAGGCCTGCGCCTACTGCGCCGTGGACTGCTACGGGCTGATTTCCGGCTATGTGGGGGTGGGGCATCGCTTCCGATACGGCAGCGCCCTCGCCCTGTGGCTGCGGGTGGCTTTTTATACGCTGGGCATCACGGCGTTGTTTGCACTGTTCCTGCCCGGCAGCGTCGGCGGGGATCGCCTCCTGCGGGCGTGCTTTCCGGTGCTGTTCCGGCAGTACTGGTATGTGACGGCCTATTTCGGGATGTGCCTGTTTATCCCGTTTTTCAACCTGCTGCTGGACAGGCTGTCCCGGCGGCAGGCGAAGGTGCTGGCCCTGTCTATCATTCTGATTTTTTCCCTGCTGCCCACGCTGCGGCAGAAGGACGTATTCCTGACGGACAACGGCTACAGCGTGCTGTGGCTCTCCTGCCTGTACCTGCTGGGGGGCATCCTGCGGCTGTATGCCCCGCCGGCCCGGAAGCCGGGGCGCCGGGGGGCGGTCTATGCCGGGTGCGTGCTGGCGGTATGGCTGGCGGGACTGGCAGGGGACAGGCTGTGGATGCTCCGCACCGGGCAACTGTGCGACAAAGTGCTGTTGCTGTCGTATACCTCTCCTGCCGTCCTTCTGGCAGCGGCATCGCTGGTGCTTTACTTTGAGGAACTGAAAATCGGCGCCGGCGCCGGGCGGCTGATTGAAAAAGCGTCGCCTCTGGCCTTCAGTGTGTATCTCATCCACGCCCACCCTCTGATTTGGGAGCACTGGCTGTCCGGCCGGTTCGCGTTTCTGGCGGACAGGACGCCGGTTCTGCTGGCAGCAGGCGTTCTGGGGGCGGCTTTCGGAATTTACGCAGTCTGCTCACTGGCGGATTTTCTGCGGGCATGGCTGTTCCGCGCCCTGCGGGTGGGGGCGCTTTCCCGGCAGGCAGAGGCGGCAGCTGCGGCCATTCTCCGCCCATGGCTGGACAAGGAGTGAATCATGGAACAACATATTTTCAGCGTCACGGAGGTCAATGAGCTGGTAAAGCTGCTGGTGGACAACGAACCCATGCTTGCCAATATCTGTGTCCGGGGCGAGATTTCCAATTACAAGATGTATCCCTCGGGGCACCACTACTTTTCCCTGAAGGATTCCTCCGGCGCCATCCGCTGCGTCATGTTCAAGGGACAGGCGCTGCGGCTGCGGTTCCGGCCGGAAAACGGCATGAAGGTGCTGGTGACGGGGCGGGTCAGCGTGTTCCCCCGGGACGGCGCCTATCAGCTGTACTGCAATACCATGACCCCGGAGGGGGCAGGGGATCTGGCACTGGCCTTTGAACAGCTGAAGGAACAGCTGTACCGGGAGGGGCTGTTCGACCCGGCCCACAAGAAGCCCCTGCCGAAATTCCCTCAGCGGATTGCCATTGTCACATCCTCCGCCGGCGCGGCCGTCCACGACATGATCCGGATCCTGCGGCGGCGCTACCCGCTGGCCAAGGTGATTCTCCTGCCGGTACGGGTACAGGGGGCGGAGGCACCGCCGGAAATCGCAGGTGCCATCCGGTATGCCGACCGGTGGAACATCGGCGACGTGATTATCACCGGACGGGGCGGCGGCTCCATGGAGGATCTCTGGGCATTCAATGACGAGCGGGTTGCCCGTGCCATCTACGCCTGCGAAACGCCGGTGATCTCCGCCGTAGGCCATGAGCCGGACGTCACCATCTCCGACTTCGTGGCGGACGCCCGGGCGTCCACCCCCTCCAACGCCGCGGAGATTGCGGTGCCGGATCAGGTGGAGCTGCGGCGGTATCTGGGCGGCCTGTCGGAGCGGATGAGCGGCAGTGAATGCGCCCGGCTGCAAAGTCTGCGGGAGCGGCTGGATGTTCTGCGGCACAAGCGGGCGCTGACGGATCAGATGGCCTATGTCCAGGACAGGCGCATGGAACTGGCGCACCTTCAGCAGCGCCTCAGTGACCTGGCAAGAGGGGAAATTGCGCGGAAGCGGAATACCTTTACAGCCCTTGCGGCGTCACTGGATGCCATGAGCCCCCTGAAGGTTCTGCGCCGCGGCTACGCCGTGGCTCGGAACGGGGCGGGGCAGGTGCTGAAGAGCGGCGGAGAAGTGACTGCGGGAGAACGGGTTTTTGTGACCCTTGGCAGCGGCGGGTTTTCCGCCGTGGTGGATGAGATTGAGGAGGAAGGACATGGCGGCAAAAAAACAGAGCTTTGAGGAAAAGCTGACCCGGCTGGAGGAAATCGTGGCGGCGCTGGAGAAGGGGGATGCCCCGCTGGCGGATTCCCTGCGCCTGTTTGAGGAGGGCACCCGCCTTGCCGGCGCCTGCGCCTCCGAACTGGATCAGGCGGAGCAGCAGGTGGTCAAACTGATGAAGGGGCCGGAGGGTGCGCCGGTGGAACTTCCCTTTGAGAGTACGGAGGATTGAGAACACATGGACTTTGAAAAAGAATTTGCGGAAGCAAAGGCGCTGGCGGAACGGCGCCTTGGGGAATTTTTCCCCGGCGGCGGACTGCAGGAGGCCATGCGGTACAGCCTGCTGGCAGGGGGGAAGCGAATCCGCCCCATTCTGGCCATGAAATTCTGCGAAGCCGCCGGCGGCACCATGGAGGAGGCGCTGGACTTCGGCTGCGGCGTGGAGATGCTCCACACCTATTCCCTGATTCACGATGACCTCCCCTGCATGGACAACGACGACCTCCGCCGGGGCAGACCCACCAATCACAAGGTCTACGGTGAATGCACGGCCACGCTGGCAGGGGATGCCCTGCAGGCCGCCGCATTCCAGACCGTGCTTTCCGCCAAGGGCTTCCGGCAGGGAGGGGACTTCTGCGCCCCGGCAGCGGCGGCGGAAATCCTTGCCTCTGCCGCCGGGGAACAGGGAATGTGCGGCGGACAGTATCTGGATACCATCGGGGACGGCAAGGTGATTCACACGGAGGAAGAACTGACGGCCATCAATGACAAAAAAACCGGGGCGCTGCTGCGGGCTGCCTGCATGATGGGCGTTGCCGCTGCCGCCGGGCACCGGGAGGTGGGCAGCGGCTGCATGGATGCCGCCGGGGCCTATGCCTCCAACCTCGGGCTGGCCTTCCAGATTCGGGACGATATGCTGGACGTCATCGGTGACACCGCTGCCTTCGGCAAGCCCATCGGCTCTGACGCCTCCAATGAGAAATCCACCTATGTGTCCATTCTGGGGCTGGAGGAGTGCGAGCGCCGGGTGCTGGACTACACGGAAAAGGCCAAGGCGGCGCTGAAAGCGGTCACCTGGCCGGGAGGGACGGCGTTCCTCTGTGCGCTGGCGGATGCCATGACGCGGCGGGAAAAATAATCCGGCAGGCCGGGTGCCTGCCGAAGCTGCGCGGCTATCCCGGAAACCGGAGCACCGCCGGAAGAATCAACGAAAAGGAATGTGGTTATGTTCAAGGTTATTAAAAAAGAGGGAAAGGCCCGGCGCGGTGAATTTTCCTGCGCCCACGGCGGCACCGTGCAGACCCCGGTGTTTATGAATGTCGGCACCCAGGGTGCCATCAAGGGCGGCGTGTCCGCGCTGGATTTGAAGGAAATCGGGTGCCAGATTGAACTGTCCAACACCTACCACCTCCACCTGCGCCCCGGGGACAAGGTGGTGCGCCAGATGGGTGGGCTTCACAAATTCATGAACTGGGACGGCCCCATTCTCACGGATTCCGGCGGATTTCAGGTGTTTTCTCTGGCGTCCCTCCGGAAAATCAAAGAGGAGGGGGTCACCTTCGCCAGCCATATTGACGGCCACCGGATTTTCATGGGGCCGGAGGAATCCATGCAGATTCAGTCCAATCTGGGCAGTGACATTGCCATGGCCTTTGACGAGTGCGTGGAAAACCCGGCGCGGTACGAGTATGCCAAGGCATCGGTGGAGCGGACGCTGCGCTGGCTTCAGCGGTGCAAGGCGGAGCACGACCGGCTCAACAGCCTGCCGGACACGGTGAATCCCGGGCAGATGCTCTTCGGCATCAATCAGGGGGCCACCTTTGCTGACCTCCGGGTCTGGCATATGCAGGAGATTGCCAAGCTGGACTGCGACGGCTACGCCATCGGCGGACTGGCGGTGGGGGAGCCGGCAGAGGTTATGTATGAGATGATTGACGCGGTGGAGCCGTATGCCCCGGCGGACAAGCCCCGCTATCTCATGGGAGTGGGCACTCCCAGCAACATCATCGAGGCGGTGAGCCGCGGGGTGGACTTTTTCGACTGCGTGATGCCCTCCCGCAACGGGCGGCACGGCAAACTCTTCACCTGGGAGGGCACCGTGAACATCATGAATGAAAAATATATCACCGACGACCGTCCCATCAGCGAGAGTTGTAATTGCCCAGTGTGCCGGAGCCATTCCCGGGCCTATCTGCGGCACCTGTTCAAGGCGGACGAGGTGCTGGCTCTGCGGCTGGCGGTGCTGCACAATCTCTGGTTCTACAACGAACTGATGGCAAAAATCCGGGAGGCGCTGGATACCGGCTGCTTTGCGGATTTCCGGGCGCAGTACAGCGGTCGGCTGGAAAAGCGGGCATGACTTTTCCCAAAGCGGAGAAAAAGCTTGCAAATAGTGTCGTCTTTGATATAATGGTACCATCGATTGACAAGGGCAGATACGCCTGCCAGCGTGTCTTTCCGGCGCTTTTTGTCCTTTTCACCTTTGGCGGGCGTCAGCCCGCCTGCGTCTCAAAAGCCCAAAATCCCTCGAAAATCCATGGCTGGCAGATGCTTTGCAGTTTTGCCGGAGCAGAAATGTATCCAGACAAGGAAAGCCCCGCAGAGAATACTGCCGTATTGTCAAGGGGCTTGACGCGGTATGGGGATATTTCTGCCCGTCAAAACCGTGTCTGCCTTGTCAATCGATGGTACAATTCTGATTTGAACACCAAAGGAGAGTTTTGGAACTATGGAAAGCATTTTTATGATCGTAATCCTTTTTGCGGTGATGTACTTCTTCATGATCCGCCCCGAGAATAAGCGCAAAAAGCAGGCGCAGGCCATGCGTGACAGCCTGAAGAAGGGCGATGTGATCACCACCATCGGCGGTGTTGTAGGCAAGGTGGTCATGGTGAATCCCAACACCATCATCATTGAAACCAGCGAGGATCGCGTCCGCATGGAATTCACCAAGTGGGCCGTCTCTCAGGTGGGTGTTCAGACTGACGACCAGCCTGCCGCCGAGAAGAAGGAGAAGAAGGCCGATAAGAAGGAAGAGGCTCCCGCTGTGGAGGCTCCCAAGGCGGAGGAAGTTCCTGCCGAGGAAAAGAAGGACTGAAAACGGCACGGATAAGAAAGGCGTGGAGCAATGCTCCGCGCCTTTTTTCGTGTGCTGGAAGAATGCCAAGAATGACAGTCGGCGGGAATCCGGCATAAGGCACCCCACTCTGCGAATATGCTGATGCAGGAGCATATTCGGGGAGGGGGATTTTTTCATGTCCGGAAAGAAAACGGGAGGGTGGAAACAGGTGCTGCTGGGGCTGGCCGTTACGGTGCTGGTGGACGCGGCGGGGATTCTGCTGGCGGCTCTGCTGACAACCCGGGGAGTGATGGGGGAGGAGCGGGCGTTTCCTCTGCTGGCGGCAGCGGCACTGGCGGCGGCGTTTGCCGGAGGGCTGGCGGCAGGGAGTGGGAAAGCAGGGGCTTCCGGGGCTTTGCTGAATGCCCTGCTGTTTGGGCTGCTGCTGGCCGCCCTCTGCTTCAGCAACTGGGAGGGCATCACCCGCCGGGGAGTGTTCCTGCTGGCGGCGATTCTGGCCGGCGGCGGGCTGTCCTGCGCCGTCTGCGGGAAGGCGGGGAAACGCCGGGGAAAGCGATTGGTGAAATCTACCAAAAAGCCGCGGCTATCCTGAAAATGCGGCCTGGGGCAGCCGTCGGCGGCTGCCGGGAGTTGTCAGACAGATATGGGGGCGTTTTGGGAAAAAGAGCCACTACATCTTGCACTTTTAGAGGGGAGGGAGGGGGTAGAAATGCCCTGTTTTACATAGTTTACATAATACAGTTTACATAACATTTAAGCATAAGTGCCAAAAAATGGTTTTTTTCAGGAAACGGCTTGCGAAACCGCTCAATTTGAACTATATTTTAATAAGTAACATTTTACGTCAACCAAACATAAATCTTGTCCCTCTCTCATAAGCTTGGGTGAGGTGATGATTTGTGAAACGGAGAGGGATGGAGACGGCCTCCGGCTGGCTGCACAGTCTGCTGCTGGCAGTTTTCTTCTTTTTGGGAGTTCTCTCCGGGATTGGCTGCGCAGCCCGGGTTCCCGAAGGCGTAAGCGGGGAACTTTCCCGGTATCTCTCCGCCTATCTGGATGCCGTCCGGCAGCAGGCCGCGCCGGTGCCCGGAATCCGGCAGCTGGCGGCGGCGTATTTCTGGGGGCCTGCGGCCGCTTTCTTCTGCGGCTTTTCCGCCGTCGGGGTGCTTCTGCTGCCGCTGTTGGCCATGGCCTGCGGCTTTTTTCCGGCTTATACCGTCAGCTGCCTGACGGCGGCTTTCGGCAGCCGGGGCGTGTGGCTGGCGGCTGCGCTTTTTGGATTGCGGTATCTGGTTGTCATTCCGTGTTTTTTCCTGCTGGCTGCGCCGTCTCTGAGGACGGCTTCTGGCCGGCTCCGGTTTCAGAGCCGGCCTGTGGAGGCGGAAAGCCGCAGGGACTGGCTGCATTTTGCCTGTGTGTGTCTGGTTCTCTTATTGGGGGGCTGGGTGGATTTCCGGCTGTCGCCGTGGTTCCTGCGCCTGCTGCTGGAACCGATATTTTCGTAAGGGAGGTTGTGAATATGGACGAGATTGCCCGTTTCAGCGCCCATCTTACCAACGAAAAACACGCCTCCCAGAATACCGTCAGTTCCTATCTCAGGGATACGACACAGTTCGCCGGGTATTTACATAATCACTACGGAATCGGCCTGCTGGAGGCGGACAGCGCCATGATTCGGGAGTATATGGAATGGATGCAGGGGCGGGGAAAGTCCGCGGCCTCCGTCACCCGGTTCCTTGCCTCCATCAAGTCCTTTTATGGCTATATGGTGTCTGTGGGAGAGACGGAGTCCAACCCCGCCCACGGTGTGGCGGCGGCTAAGGTGGAGCGGAAATATCCGGAAATCCTCACCGCCCGGGAGGTGGAACTGTTCCTGGAGCAGCCGGAATGCGTGGATGCCAAGGGCTTCCGGGATCACGCCATGCTGGAACTGCTGTACGCCACCGGCATCCGGGTCAGCGAACTGATTGCGCTGGACATGGGGGATCTGAATCTGGCTGCCGGGTTCATCCGGTGTTCCAACGGAAAGAAGGAGCGGATTATCCCCCTTTACCACGGTGCCGTCCGGGCTTTGCAGGACTATATCAAGGGCATCCGTCCCCAGCTGATAGCGGACACCGAGGAGCAGGCGCTGTTCGTCAACATGAATGGAGAGCGCATGAGCCGGCAGGGCTTCTGGAAAATTATCAAGCACTATCAGGAGAAGGCGGGGATTCAGAAGGACATCACCCCCCACACCCTGCGGCATTCCTTCGCGGCGCATCTGCTGGAAAACGGTGCGGATCTCCGAGCCATTCAGGAGATGCTGGGTCACGCGGACATTTCCTCCACCCAGATTTACACCCACGTTGTCAAGAACCAGCTGAAGGATGTATACCAGAAAGCGCATCCCAGAGCGTAAAAACCGGCAGGGCAGAGGCTCCGCCGGTTTTTTTGCGGCTTTTTTGAAAAATCATTTTTCCGGAGAACAAAACCGGGTTCTCCGCCGTCTAACAGGCAAAAGAAGGGAGGTGGCCGCTGTGAACCAGCAGGAATTTGCAGCCCGGGCAGAGGCCGTCAAGATTCGGCTGTACCGGACGGCATACCTGTATCTGGGAAATGAGTCCGACGCGCTGGAGGCGGTGGATGAAGCCGTGTATCAGGCGCTGCGGGGGCTGAAGCAGCTACGGCAGCCGGACTATTTTGAAACGTGGATCACCCGGATTCTCATCAACGTCTGCCATAACGAGCTGCGCCGCCGGAAGCGGTTCCACCCAGGCGGGGAGGATGCCCTGCCGGACACCGCCGGGCCGGACGCCTATGAACATCTGCCGTTGAAGGAAGCCATCCGCCGCCTGCCGGAGGAACTGCGCAGCGTGGTGATTCTGCGGTTTTTCGCCGGCTGCACCCAGGCGGAAACCGCCGCGGCGCTGAATATTCCGCAGGGCACCGCCGCCACCCGGCAGAAGCGGGCACTGGCATTGCTGAAACTGGAACTGGGAGAGGAGGAGCCGTCATGAACCGCATGGAAGAGTACAAAGCCCTGCTGAATGAGTTGGATGCGACGCCGGAAGATCTGGAATATACTGTGAAAAAAGTGCTGAACAGGAAAAATACTTTACAGAAGAAACGGCGTATTTTTGGCATGTCCGCCGGCAGTCTGGCCGCCTGTTTTGCGGCGTTCGTGCTGCTGGTAAACCTTTCAACGCCGTTTGCCAGAGCCTGCGGCCGGATTCCCGTTCTGGCGGAGCTGGCCAAAGCGGTGAGCTGGTCCCCCAGCCTGTCCGCCGCCGTGGAGCACGACTATGTGCAGCCCATGGAGCTGTCCCAGTCCCAGAACGGCATCACCGCAAAGGTGGAATACCTGATTGTTGACCAGAAGCAGGTGGACGTGTTTTTCTCCATTCACTCCGAAAAATATCAGCATCTGAATCTGGAGCACCCCCGGCTGACGATGCCGGAGGGGCAGGAGGGCTACGGTTCGTCCCTCAGCACCTACGGTGCCGAAAACGGCGATTTGATGGACTTCCGGATTGCTTTCATGGAGCGGGACGTGCCGGATCACCTGACCATGACCTTCGGCGTGTACGACGACCCGGACCGGTACAAAACCAGTGAGCCGGCTGACAAGTCCCTGACGGAGGATTACGGTGACGAAATGCTGTCCGAAAACCGGGAGGCGCAGCGGGACATTCTGGCCACCTTTACCTTTGAACTGGAATTTGACCCTGCATTCACGGCAAAAGGCACCGTCATCAACGTGGGAGAAACCTTCCGGCTGGACGGCCAGTCTGTGACGCTGACGGAGGCGGAGCTTTATCCCACCCACCTGCGGCTGAATTTTGACTATGACCCGGCCAACACCGCGTGGCTTACGGAACTGAACTTCTATCTGGAAAATGAGCACGGGGAGCGGTTTGACGGCATTGTCAACGGCATTTCCGCCACCGGAAATCCGGACAATCCTTCCACCGACTCCGTGTGGCTGGACAGCCCCTATTTCTCACAGGGGGAGCACCTGACCCTCCATGTCACCGGCGTGGCCTGGATTGACAAGGGCCAGGAGCGGGTAAAGGTTGACCTTGTAAACGGCACCATGGAAAACCCGCCGCAGGATGTCCGATTGGAATGGACGGAGAAGCGGGACACCGGCTGGCTGGTGTCCTTCAGCAGTACCTATCGCTGGGGCGGGAAAACAGGCTATCAGATTTGGGCAGGGCGCTTTTATGACGCCGGCGGCACCGCCTACGACATCAACCAGATAAGCATGACCAATGCGCCCATGATTTTGGGCACCCTGTCCGACGGGGAAGCGGACGCTTACGATGCTGCCGCAAAGGAGGCCGCGGAGGAAGGCCGGTACTTTGAAACCTTCGGCCTGAAGGACTATACGGAGGACTGGGTGTGGTTGGAGCCCCGCTGGACCCGGATCACCGACAGCACCGCCCAAGTGGTTATCAAATAAGGAGGAAAGCGTGGGCGGGAAACCGCGCACGCTTTTTCCCACGTCCGCATAGGCTGGCGGGAAAGGGGAGTCCGCGGATGCGCTTTACGCTCTATGACCGGCGGGCCGCCGTGCTGTACGCCCACCGCTGGGCCTATGGCCGGAATCCCGCCTTTTACGACTACGAAAATCTGGGAGGCGACTGCACCAACTTCGCCTCCCAGTGCATCTATGCCGGCAGCGGCGTCATGAACTTCACCCCCACCTTCGGCTGGTATTACATCGACGCCAACCAGAAGGCGCCGGCCTGGACGGGGGTGCCGTATCTCTACAATTTCCTGACCCGGGAAGAGGAGTCCCCGGGGCCGGCCGCCCGGCTCTGCGAGATGGAGGAACTGCGCCCCGGGGATTTGATTCAGCTTTCCTTTGACGGAGAGACGTTCCGCCACTCGCCGGTGGTGGTGTCCGTAGGGAAGCCGGCGTCCGCCGGGAATATCCTGCTGGCCGCCCACAGCTATGACGCAGACAACCGGCCTCTTGACACCTACGAGTACCGGGACATCCGGTTCCTGAAAATACGCGGCGTCTGGCGGCTGTAGACAGCGGGCGGCGCGTGGATTGACACATTTCCAAAAAACACGCCTTGACATTTCCCGGGAAATCCGTTACAATAGCCGCATTACAGCAATGATGCGGAGAAGTACGCGGATGCGTCCTGCCAAGAGAGCCCCTGAAATGGTGGAAAGGGGAGAGGACGGCCGCCGAACTACACCGCGGAGCTGGCACCCCAACGGCCCTTGGCTCAGTAGGCGTGCTCCGGGTGCGCCCGTTACCGCGCGGCCGTGTGATGGCACGGCGTGAGGCCGCGTTCCGCGAGGAGGCGGCGAACCAGAGGTGGTACCGCGTAATTGACGCCCTCTGTCCGGAAGGACAGGGGGCTTTTTTATGGAAAAAACAGCGTCGGCGGAGAGACTCCGCCGGCGGGGGACGCGGTTTGTATTCTACGCCGCAGTGCTCTACAGCATCGGCGGGCTGTGCATCAAGGTGATTCCGTGGAACGCCATGAGCATCAACAGCGGGCGGAACATTCTGTCCATGCTGGTGATTGGCGGGTTCCTGTGCCTGACCCATCACCCTGTCCGGTTCAACCGCTGGATCGCTTTGGGAGCCATCAGCGTCTGCGGCACCAACACCCTGTACACGCTGGCCAACAAGCTGACCACCGCCGCCAACGCCATTGTGCTGCAGTACACGGCGCCGGTCTTTGTCATTCTGCTGAGCCTGCTGTTCTGGCGGAAGAAGCCGGATGGGCTGGATCTTGCCGCCTGCGGGATTGTGCTCTGCGGCGTTGCCTGCTTTTTTGTGGACAGTCTGGAAATGGGCGGGATGGCCGGGAATGTGACGGCTCTGCTGAGCGGACTGTGCTATGCCGGCGTGTTTCTGCTGAACGATCTGCCGGAGACGGATCCGTTATCCTCCGTATTCTGGGGGGATCTTTTCAGCGCGGTTATCGGCCTGCCGTTCCTGCTGAGGGAAACAGTGTTTACGCCTGCTGCCCTGACCGGCATCTTTGTGCTGGGCGTTTTTCAGGTGGGACTTGCCTATGTGCTGATGTGCACGGGGCTGAAAACCACGCCTGCGGTGCGGGCAGCGCTTATCAGCGGGATTGAGCCGGTGCTGAACCCTCTGCTGGTGGCGGTTTTCTACCGGGAGCAGGTAGGGCTTGCCGCACTGGCCGGCGCGGTGATCGTCATCTGCGGCGTCGTCTGGTACAGTGTGGCCAAGAGCCGCAGAAATGAATCCATATCAGAAAAGAACCATCATCAAAATCATTAAAATAAGGAGAGACAACCATGCAGATTTACGAAGAACTGAAAGCCCGTGGGCTGATTGCGCAGGTTACGGACGAGGAACAGATCCGGGAACTGGTGAACAACGGCAAGGCCAAGTTTTATATCGGCTTTGACTGCACGGCAGACTCGCTGACTGCCGGTCACTTTATGGCGCTGACGCTGATGAAGCGGCTTCAGATGGCTGGCAACCAGCCGGTGGCGCTCATTGGCGGCGGCACGACAATGATCGGGGATCCGTCCGGCCGGACGGATATGCGCAAAATGCTGACGCGTGAGGATATCGACCACAACGCTGAGTGCTTCAAGCGCCAGATGGAGCGCTTTATCGACTTTGGCGAGGGAAAGGCCATCATGGTCAACAACGCCGACTGGCTGATGAAGCTGAACTACATTGAACTGCTGCGTGAGGTTGGCGCGTGTTTCTCGGTCAACAACATGCTGCGTGCCAAGTGCTATGAGCAGCGGATGGAGAAGGGCCTGAGCTTCCTTGAATTCAACTATATGATCATGCAGTCGTATGACTTCTACTACCTGTTCCAGCACTACAACTGCAATATGCAGTTTGGCGGCGACGATCAGTGGTCGAATATGTTGGGCGGCACAGAGCTCATCCGCCGCAAGCTTGGCAAGGATGCGCACGCCATGACCATCACACTTCTGACCGACTCGCAGGGCAAGAAGATGGGCAAGACCGCGGGCAACGCCGTCTGGCTCGACCCGAACAAGACCAGCCCCTTTGATTTCTATCAGTACTGGCGCAACGTGGGCGATCAGGATGTTATGAAGTGCATCCGGATGCTGACGTTCCTGCCGCTGGAGCAGATTGACGCCATGGACAGCTGGGAGGGCAGCCAGCTGAATCAGGCCAAGGAGATCCTTGCCTACGAACTGACCAAGCTGGTGCACGGCGAGGCTGAGGCCGACAAGGCACAGGAGGCTGCCCGCGCCCTTTTCGGCGGCAGCGGCAGCAGCGAGAATATGCCCTCCACCCAGCTGCCGGAGGCACGGTTTACCGACGGCAAGATCGGCGCCATTGAACTGCTGGTGGCCTGCGGCCTGTGTGCCTCCAACGGCGAAGCCCGGCGGCTGATCCAGCAGGGAGGCGTGGCCGTGGATGACCGGAAGGTGGCGTCCATTGACGTGACCTTCGATCAGGCGCAGTTTGCCGGTGACGGCGTGGTGATCAAAAAGGGCAAGAAGGTGTTCCACCGGGCTTACACCGCCTGATTCCCGGAACTTAGTTTTATTGAATCGTGAACGAAAGTGCCGCTGTTTTTCAACAGCGGCACTTTTCCCGGGAAAAGACTGCTCAAATCATGACTGGGGAAGCAGATCCCAGGCGGAGAGAGCCAGCTTCAGCTTTTCCACGCTGGCGTCCGTGGGAGGGCAGAGGGGGAGCCGCAGCTCCCCGGCGTCCAGCCCCATGAGATTCAGAGCCGTCTTGACGGGGATGGGATTGACCTCGCAGAACAGGGCGTCGCAGAGGGGCTTCAGCTTTAATTGCAGCCTGCCGGCGGCGGCATAGTCATTGGCAAGGCACAGAGATGCCAGCCGGTGCATCTGAGCCGGGAGGAGGTTGGCCGCCACGGAGATAACGCCGGAGCCGCCCAGCATACAGACGGCGGCGGTTTCGTCATCATTGCCGGACCAGACGGCAAAATCGGCAGGGCAGAGGTTCCGGATTTTCTGAATCTGGCTGAGACTGCCGGAGGCCTCCTTGATGCCGGCAATGTTAGGGTGCCGGGACAGTTCCGCACAGGTTTCCGGCAGGATATTGACCCCGGTGCGGGAGGGGACGTTGTAGAGGATGATGGGGATGTTCACCGCATCGGCAACGGTTTTGAAGTGCCGCAGAAGCCCCTGCTGGGTGGCCTTGTTGTAATAGGGGGTGACAACCAGCAGGCCGTCCACCCCCAGCCGCTCTGCCGCCAGTGAGTTTTCCCGGGCTGCCCGGGTATCGTTGGCGCCGGTTCCCGCAATCACCGGAACCCGTCCCGCCGCCCGCTCCACACAGAAGCCGATGGCCTCCTGCCGCTCTGCGGTGGTCATGGTGGCGGCCTCTCCGGTGGTGCCGCAGACGATGATCGCATCGGTGCCGCCGGCAATCTGCCGGTCAATGAGCCTGCCGAAGGATGACAGATTCACCTTTCCGTCCTTGAATGGCGTTACGATGGCCACCCCAGAGCCTGTAAAGAGAATTTTCTTCACAGCAATTACCTCCCGTTTTCCCATAATAAAAAGCGGACGCCTCATTCGGCATCCGCTTTTGTATCATCAATGACCTGATTTTCCCTTATAAAGCCGTATTCCTTTACAGTGCCTGAATATAGCCCTTTTTGCACAGCAG
>CAKUBJ010000013.1 GCA_934636905.1 uncultured Dysosmobacter sp.
ATCAGGCCGAACAGGGCGCCCAGAATACCGAGCACCGCAATGGCAGCAATAATATTTCCCATCTTTCCTACCTCCTTACCAGACCTTCAGGCCGGAGAAGCCCATGAAGGCCAGAGCCATCAGGCCGGCGGTGACCAGCGCGATGGGGAAGCCTTCCCAGTTCTTGGGATAGTCGGCAAACACCAGACGCTCACGGATGCTGGCAAACAGCACGATGGCCAGCAGGAAGCCCAGGCCGCCGGTGATGCCGTAGACCACGGACTCGATGAAGTTGTATTTGCTCTGCACGTTCAGCAGCACCACGCCCAGCACGGCGCAGTTGGTGGTGATCAGAGGCAGATACACGCCCAGCGCGGTGTACAGGGAGGGCATGGACTTCTGCAGGAACATCTCGATGAACTGCACCAGCGCGGCGATGACCAGAATGAAGGCCACGGTCTGCATATAGGCCAGATCCAGCTTCAGCAGGATGTACTTGTTCACCACATAGCACACGGCGGAGGCAAGACCCATGACGAAGGTCACGGCCACGCCCATGCCCACGGCGGTATCCACCTTCTTGGAAACGCCCAGGAAGGGGCAGCAGCCCAGGAACTGGGAGAAGATGAAGTTATTCGTCAGGATGGCACCCAACGTAATCGAAAGCAGCTTGAAGATTTCCATTATTTGCTCTCCTCCTTATCCTTCTTGGGACGGGCCAGCGCCCACTGCATGGTGGCAATCAGAGCAGCCAGCACCAGGAAGCCGCCCACCGGCAGGGTCAGCATACCCACGCCGAAGCCGGCGGGGAAGATCTGGATGCCGATGTGCTGACCGGCCTCGTCCAGGGGGCCGAACACGCCGCCGCCGAATGTGCCCTTGCCAAGGAACTCACGGATGATGCACATGGCCAGCAGAACCCAGGTGTAGCCGATGCCCTGGAAGATGCCGTCAAACATGGAGGCCACCACGCCGTTCTTGTAGGAGAACGCCTCGGCACGGCCCAGAATGATGCAGTTCACCACGATCAGGGGGATGAACACGCCCAGAGACTTGGCCAGATCCGGCAGAAATGCCTGGATGGACAGATCCACGCAGGTGACGAAGCCGGCGATCACCACGATGAACATGGCGATACGGATTTTATCGGGAATAATCTTCCGCATGGCGGCAATGATCATGTTGGACAGCGTCAGGATAATGGTGACGGCCACGCCCATGCCGATGCCGTTGAAGAAGGAGGTGGTGATGGCCATGGTGGAGCACATGCCCAGCACCTGAACCAGCACGGGGTTCTGCGTCAGCAGACCCTCTTTGAATTGCGTACCCAGTTTCATAATTCAGTGTCCCCCTTTCTCAGCCGATGACGCCGGCGGCAGCCAGCGCGGTATTGACGCCGGTGGTGACGCCCTTGGTGGAAACGGTGGCACCGGTGATGGCATCCACATTGGTGCCCACGGTCAGAGTGCCGTCAGCGGCAGACTTGCCGATGAACTGATCCAGAACGCGGGTGCCGTTGGACAGCTGCTCGTTGTTCATAACCTTGGAGCCGATGCCGGAGGTTTCGGAGTTGTTGATGATGGAAACACCGGTGACGGCGCCCTCGGTATCCACGCCCACCATCATGGAGATGGTGCCCTGAGAGCCGGAGGCGGACACGCTGACGGCGTAGCCCACCACCTGACCGCCGGAGCGGGCCTCATAGACGGCGTCCAGCGTGCCGCCCTGGGCGGATGCGGCGGAGGTCATGGCGTCGCTGAGTTCCAGAGGATCGGAGAACTCGTCGGCCTCAATGACCTTCTGCATGGCGGCCACGGTCTTGTTCCAGGTAATCTCTGCGATTCTGTCCTTGGTGATGCTGTTGACCCAGCCCAGGACGCCGGCCACCACCACGCAGGTCAGGAACAGGGTGACGGTCAGCTTGATGATGTACTTGGGATCCATATCGACCTTTTCTTTGGTCTTCACTTCGTTACTCATTTCGCGGCAGCCTCCTTCTTGTCGGATTTCACCACGCCGAAACGAGTGGGCTTGGTGCACTTGTCAATCAGAGCGGTGCAGCAGTTCATCACCATGATGGAGTAGCACACGCCCTCATTGTAGGAGCCGAAGTACCGGATGAACACGGTAAACAGGCCGCAGCCGATGCCGTAGATCAGCTGACCCTTCCCGGTGACGGGGGAGGTGGCATAGTCGGTGGCCATGAAGAACGCGCCCAGGAACAGGCCGCCGCCGAAGATGCTGTAGAGCATATACTCCACGCCGGAGCCGGCCTTGGGGAACAGCAGGGTCAGGACTGCCACGGTGGCGATGTAGGCCACGGGGGTCTGCCAGTTGATGACCTTGCGCCACAGCAGGTACAGTCCGCCGATGAGCAGCATCAGGGCGGAAATTTCACCCATGGAGCCGCCGATCTTGCCCAGGAACATATCGCCCACGGAGGCGATTTCCTTCAGGCCGTCCATATTGCCGGTCTTGAGATAAGCCAGCGGGGTAGCGGCAGACACCACGTCGGCAGGCATACCGCCGCCGATGACGGCCTTGGTGCCGGCAGGCAGCCAGGAGGTCATGGTACTGGCATAGCTGGCCAGCAGAGCCGCACGGCCTGCCAGCGCGGGGTTCAGGAAGTTCTTGCCGATGCCGCCGAAAAGCTGCTTGACTACAATGATGGCGAAGAAGTCACCCACGAGAACCATCCACAGCGGGGTGGTGGCGGGGCAGACGAAAGCCAGCAGCATACCGGTGACCACGGCGGAGAGATCGCCGATGCTCTGGGGCTTGTGCATGATTTTGCGGTAAGCCCACTCGAAGAACACGCAGCCCACCACGGACACGGCGGTAAGCAGCAGGGCTTCCACGCCGAAGTAAATCACGGCCCAGATCAGGGCAGGGCACATGGCGATAATCACGTCCAGCATGATGGAACGGGTGGTTTCATTGCCGCGGATATGGGGGTTGGAAGTGGCAATGAGTTTCAAATTCTTGTAATCTGTCATCTCTTATGCCTCCTTCTTCTCTGCCGCGGCCTTCTTGGCCTCCGCGGCAGCCTTATCGGCGGCCGCCTTGTTCTTTACCAGCTGCTTGGCGGTCTTGAACATATGGGTCAGGTGCATCCGGGCGGGGCAGGCGTAGGCGCAGGCGCCGCACTCCATGCAGTCCATGATGTGGGCTTCGTTCAACTCGTCAATCATGCCCTTTTCCGCGTACTGATACATAAACAGAGGTTCCAGATGCATGGGGCAGGCGGCCACGCACTTGCCGCAGCGGATGCACTGGGGATGCTCCACGGTCTGCTCTTCCTTCTCGCAGAAGGCCAGAATGGCGCCGGTGCCCTTGGCCACGGGGATGTCTGCGGTATACTGGGCCATGCCCATCATGGGACCGCCGGCAATGAGCTTGTAGGTGCCGTCCTTCACGCCGCCGCAGGCATCCAGCAGCAGGGAGACGGGGGTGCCGATGGGGCACTCGAGGTTCTTGGGGTCTACAATGCCGGAGCCGGACACGGTGACCACCTTGTTCACCACGGGCATCCCGGTGGTAATGGCCCGGAAGATGCAGATGGTGGTGTTGATGTTGAACACGGCGCAGCCCACGTCGGCAGGCAGCTTGCCGGGAGGCACCTGACGGCCGGTGACGGCCTGAATCAGCTGCTTCTCACCGCCCTGGGGATAGCGGCAGCGCAGGGCTTCCACCACCACGGGGGCCTTCTTCTCGGCAATGACCTTATTCAGGGCGTCGATGCCGTTCTTCTTGTTGTCCTCCACGCCGATGGTGACCTTGTCAACACCGAACATCTTGGCAAGATAGGTGGCGCCGCCGATGATTTCGGCAGTGCGCTCCAGCATGGCGCGGTGGTCGCCGGTGATGTAAGGCTCGCACTCGGCGCCGTTGATGATGACGTCCGTCACCTTGCCGATGCCGCCGGAGATCTTCACATGGGTGGGGAAGGTTGCGCCGCCCATGCCGACGATGCCGGCATTCTTTACGATCTCCACCATTTCCTCCACGGTCAGGGCGTCGGGATCGGCGGGTGCTTTCACCTCTTCGCTGACGGTGTTCTGGAAGTCGTTTTCAATCACCACGGACATCATGTCGCCGCCCATGGAGAAGGGCCGCGGCTCGATGGCCTTCACGGTGCCGGAAACGCTGGCATGGATGGGGGCGCCCAGCCCCTTGAATTCGCCGATCTTCTGGCCAACCTTCACCTGATCGCCCACCTTGACGGTGGGGGTGCAGGGTGCGCCAAAGTGCATCGACATGGGGATGACCACGGTGGCTGGGGGTGCCAGCTGCTCGATGGCCTTTTCATTGGTCGCGGCCTTCATGTCATGGGGATGAACGCCGCCAAAGAAAGCTTGTGCCATTGTCTTCACCTCATTCTTAACTCCATTGACAGACGCCGGAATACGCCCCGTCCCGCCATTGGGCAAACGGCGGGACAGGGCACGACCCGGCATACTATCACATACTGAACCCGATTGTACACCATAAAGATAAAAATGTCCAGACTGTGAAGGTGATTTTTCGCGATTTTTTGTCGATTCCCCGCCGTTTCCTCCCTTTTTTACCATCTTTTCCCGGGAATCGTTCCCTGCTTTTTCCCTGTTTTTCCCGCTTTTCCGCCGGGATGCGCCCGTTTGTCCGCCCCTTTCACCGCGCTTGCCTTTTTTCGGGGGATATGTTATAAATGGGGTGTATGCCGTCTGCGAAGCCGGAAGTACCCGGAGGCGCCCGGTGTGTTCCGCCCTGTGGAAGCGCGCCTCAGACGGAGAATGGAGGATTACTATGTCTGATACGCTGGATCGTGCCGCTTTGAAAAGGAATGCCCGGGAGTTGCTGCGGACGGCGCAGGTATCCCCTAAGGGAATGACCGCTCTCTACTGCGGGCTGACCGTCCTGCTGAACGTGCTGGATTATCTGGCGGGCACCCTTCTCACCAGCGGGGGTGCGGAGGCATTCAGCCTGTTTGTTTCCATTTTCACCACCCTGTTCAGCTGGATTCTGGCCGCCGGCTTTGCCATCTACTGCATGGGCATCCGCCGGCGGGAGATTATGGGGTACGGGACGCTGTTTGACGGGCTTTCCTTTACCGCGAAAATCATTGCGCTGGTTTTCGTCATGAGTTTCTTTATCTTCCTGTGGTCGCTGCTGTTTGTGATTCCGGGCTTCATCGCCGTCTACCGCTATCGCTTCGCCCTCTACAATCTCTATGACAATCCCTCTCTTGGCATTCTGGAAGCGCTGGATCTCAGCAAGCGCCAGACCCTGGGCTGGAAGCTGGAACTTTTCAAGCTGGATCTCAGCTACCTCGGCTGGAACCTGCTGGCCTCCCTGCCTTCCCTGTACTGGGACTTCAAGCTGTATTTTCAGGTGCTCAGCGATCCCTATGCCGTCCTGACCGTCTCCACCAGCCTGGCGGAAATTCTGGTGTGCGGTGTCTGGTCTTTGGCGGTATCCCTGTTCTATTTGCCCGGCTGGCAGTGCGTCATGCTGGACTACTTCGACGCGGCGCGGGCAGCGTCCTCCGGCGGGAAGGCCGCCCTGCCCGAAGAGGAGCCCGACGATTCCGAGGGCTTCTGAGCCTTCCGGCGGCGGAGCCGCCGCCTCTGTGCCCATCCTCGTCCCGGCGGGCCGTGCCTGCCGGGACGTCCCATTTCCGTCCGGAAGGAGTGCCGCCCATGCTGACCTACCCCATGGAGGAGCGAGGCTCCCTGCCTTTATATGAATATCTCTGCCGCCGCATCCGCGCCGATATTCTCAGCGGCGTGCTGCCTGCCGGAACCCGGCTGCCCTCCAAGCGGGCGCTGGCGGAGCATCTCCGGGTGTCCGTCATCACCGTGGAAGGCGCCTACAGCCAGCTGGAGGCTGAGGGGTATCTGCTGGCCCTGCCCAGACGGGGTTTCTTTGTGGCCGACGTGGAGCAGGCGCCTCCTGCCGCCGGAGAACCGGTTTTCCGGCGGCCGCCGGAAGCGCCGCCCCAGCTGCTGGATCTCAGCCGCAATCAGGTGGACACCGCCCGGTTTCCCGTTTCCACATGGGCACGGCTCACCCGGCAGGTGCTGACTGAGGCACCGGAGGCGCTGCTGTCCCCGGTGCCCCATCAGGGGCTGCCTGCCCTGCGGCAGGCCATTGCCGCCGACCTCCGGGATTTCCGGGGCATGGCGGTTTCCCCGGAGCAGATCGTCATCGGCGCCGGCGCGGAATACCTGTATCTCCTGCTGGCGCAGCTGCTGGGTCGGGACACGGTCTTTGCCGTGGAGGATCCCGGCTACCCCAAAATCCGTCAGGTTTACGGCGCCTGGGGCGCCGCCTGCGTTCCTATTCCGCTGGACGGGCAGGGGGTGGATCCCGCTGTGCTGGCCGCCTCCGGCGCCGCCGCCCTCCACATCTCCCCCAACCACCAGTACCCCACCGGGCTGGTGACGCCCATTGCCCGGCGGCAGGCACTGCTGCGGTGGGTGGAGGAAACCGGGGGCATCATCATTGAAGATGATTATGACAGTGAGTTCCGCTTCACCGGCCGCCCCATCCCCACCCTGCAAAGCATTGACCGCCGGGGGCGGGTAGTCTATCTGAACACCTTTTCCCAGACGATTTCCCCCTCCATGCGCCTTGGTTTTCTGGTGCTGCCCCCCCGGCTGCTGGAACGTTTCCGCCGGGAGCTGGGCTTTTACGCCTGCACCGTCCCGGCGCTGGAACAACATGTTTTAAGCCGCTTCATTTCCGGCGGCCACTATGAGCGGCACCTCTCCCGGATGCGCAAGGAGTACCGGGAGCGCCGCAGTCAGGTGGTGGAAGCCTTCCGTTCCAGTGCGCTGGCGCCCCGGGTCACCTTTTCCGAGGAGCGCTCCGGGCTGCACTTCCTGCTGCGGCTGGACACCTGCCGCCCGGATGAGGAACTGAGCCGTCTGGCCGCTCAGGCCGGCATCCGGCTGAGTTTTCTGTCGGAATACGCCGCCCGTCCTGACCCTGCCTTTGCCCATACGCTGGTGGTTAACTACGCAGGGCTTTCCCCCCAGCGGCTTCCGGAAACCGTCCGGCTGCTGTCGGAGGTGCTTCTGCCCCTGCTGTAATGCCGTTTCCCGATATTCCATAAATAGAGAGGCTGTTTTTCATGAATCCCGTGACCCGCGCAAAAGCAAACCTGATTTTCGCCGTGGCGGCTTTCGGCACCATCGGCATTTTCGTCCGGGGCATCGGCCTGCCCTCCAGCGTCATTGCGCTGGTGCGGGGCGCCGTAGGTGCGGCGTTTCTGCTTCTGCTGGCCCGGCTCCGCCATACCCCCATTGACCGGGGGTTACTGCGCTGCCGTCTGGGACTGCTGGTGCTCTCCTCCGCCATGATGAGTTTCAACTGGATTACCCTGTTTGAATCCTACCGCTATACCACCGTGGCCACCGCCACCCTCTGCTACTACATGGCACCTATTTTCGTGACGCTGGCCTCCCCCGTTCTGCTGAAGGAGCGGCTGACCCTGCGGAAGCTTCTCTGCGTGGGCATGGCGCTGTGCGGCATGGTGTTCGTCTCCGGCGTTCCCCAGTCCGGGATGCCGGCGCCTGCCGAAATGCGGGGCATCCTGCTGGCCCTCTGCTCCGCCGCCCTGTACGCCGGCGTGATTCTCATCAACAAGTGTCTCCCGGAGGTGCCTGCCTACGACCGCACCCTGTTCCAGCTGGCGGCAGCCGCAGTGGTGATGGTGCCCTACATCCTGCTGACGGAGGAGGTGTCCGCCCTTCGGTTTACCCTCACGGGAACCCTTTTGCTGCTGATTGTGGCGGTGTTCCACACCGGCTGGTGCTATGCTCTGTATTTCGGCTCCATGACGTTGCTGCCTGCCCAGACGGTGGCGCTGTTCAGCTACATCGACCCCATTGTGGCCGTTCTTCTCTCCGCCCTGCTGCTGAAGGAGCCGCTGGGCTGGAGTGGGATGCTGGGCGCCGCGCTGGTGCTTGGCTCCACGCTCCTCAGCGAACTGCCCCTCCGGAAGCGCTGATTTCCGTTTTCTCCCATGGATAAAATCACCCCCTGCACACCGGCACTCCGGTATGCAGGGGGATTTTTCCGCGCCCTTCCGGTTTTCAGATCAGCGCCGCGGCCAGCCACGCAAGACCGATGGCACCCGCCCCCATCAGGGCGTACACCACCGGGCTGAGGGCACACCGTCCCCGGCTGAAGCGGCTGCCGCCGGACACGCAGCTGCGGGCCACCCGCCGTGCCTCCTCCACCAGTTCCCGGGAGGTCACACCCTCCCCGGCGGCATCGTTGCGGACGATGAAAATTGCCTGTTCAAAAAATCGCTGATCCGGGGAATCCAGCACCACCACCCGCCGGGATATTCCTTTTACCATTGCACACGCCTCCTTCTGCCTGTTGGTTTCATTTTCCCGCAAAGGCAGAAAGTCTATACCGGTTTCCGGAAATTTTCCGGATTTTACAGGCCGCTTCCCCACGCCGGACGTCCGATGCCGCGCCGTCCGCCGGGCTGCTCATACTTCCCGTTCCGCCGGAAGGGGGCGATAGATCACCTGCACGGCGCAGTCGTCCTGCAGATGCTCCCGGCGGATGCTCTCCGACAGGATCAGGTTGGCCAATGTCTGGGGGTCATCGCCGTTCCAGCCGGCCAGCAGATCCAGCAGCCACTCGTCCCGGCCGGGATCCGCCACGCCGTCACTGATCATCACGGCGAAGCTGCCCGGCTCCAGCGGGGCGGTGGTGACGTCCGGGGCGGCGGGAGTACCCCGCAGTCCCACCGGCAGGCTGCTGCCGCTGATCCGCCGGACGGCGCCGTTTTTCTTCAGATAGCTGGGCGCCGCGCCGAATTTGTAGAAGGACGCCTCCTCCCCCCGCAGCACGCAGAGATCCACCGTAGTGAAGCTGCCGGTTTCGGCGCCTCGCAGAGCCATGGCGGAATTTAAGGTGGTCAGGGCGGCCTCCGGGGAAATGTCCGCCTCCAGAAACTGCCGCAGCAGCCGGCAGGTCATGGCAGACTCCCGCCGGGCCTCTTCCCCGCTGCCCATGCCGTCCGCCAGCAGCAGACACCATGTGCCGCCCTCCGTCCGGAAGGCCTCCACGGTGTCACCGCAAATCATCTCCCCCTCCCGGGGACGCAGCGCCGCGCCGATGGCACAGTCCCGCCCCTCCCCGAAGGCGGGGCTGACGTTCCCCAGCCCCGCTGCCGCCGCCGACAGCAGGTCGGACATCTGGGCATACTGCCCCTTGGCGCTGCGGCGGGTTTCCTCCAGCTGGCGGCGGTACTGCCTCCGCAGCAGGAAAGCGGACAGCTCCGCGTTGACAGCCTGCAGCAGTTCCGTCAGATGGATACAGCGGTCGGCGAAGTGCTGGGGGAAGTCCTTGGCTTTGGCCTTTCCCCGTTCCAGCAGGAAGGGGGTAGCGTCGTTAAGGGCGTTGAAGGTGGAGGTGTATTCCTTCTGCCAGCACAGTTCACACAGGGCGCAGCCCCGGCACACCCGCTCCGCCGCCCGGTCAAAGACCACCGCCGGGTTTTCCTCGGCTGCCGGCGTGGCGCGGCTCATGCTGTCATACAGCGCCCGCAGTGCCTCTGCCGCCCGGCTCAGCCGCTCCCGCAGGGCATCCCTCCGGGCGGAGTCCGGCACCTCTGCCTGCCGTGCCCGCTTTCCGCCAAAAACACGGCGGGGCACGGCAAGGAACAGCAGCGCCCCTGCCGCCGTTTCCAGCAGCAGGCTCTGTGCCAGCACCTCCCGGGAGGTCAGCACCGCCGCCAGCGCCCCTGTGAAGAAAGCGGCGGCAGCCGTCCAGCGCCGGCGGCACCGGGCAGACAGCAGCGCCGCCGCGCCGTAGGCCGCGGTAAACAGCCCGCCGGTTCCGGCTGTGAGGTCCGTCATCAGCCCCAGTCCCAGCCCTGCGGTAACGCCGGCAAGGGGGCTGCCGCCCCATGCGGTGCAGGCCAGCAGAGTGCACAGCAGCATCCGCCCTACGGAGGCGCCTCCTATAGTGAGATCTCCCAGTGCCAGGGTCAGTGCCGCCCCGGCAAACAGCAGCCCCTCCGGCGGCAGCCGCTCCTCCTGCCGCACAAACAGCTGTCGGAGAAAATAGGCGGACACCCCCGTCAGCGCCGCCGCGGCGGCGCAGGGGGTCAGTTCCTCCATGGGGGAGAAGGATTGGATTACATAGATACCGCCCACAGCCAGCACCATCCCGGAGGACAGCACCGGCAGCACCCATGGCCGCCGCCAGAATTCCGTATCCCGGAAGGCGGTGGAGGCCGTCAGAATCAGGATTCCCGCCGCCGCGAAGGCCAGCGCCCGGGAAAATTCCAGAAACAGCAGCGCCCCCGCCGCGCCTCCCAGCAGGGCGGCGGCTCCGTCGGCCCCTGCCCCTGCCGCCGCCACGCACCCCAGCGCAAAGGGCGCGTATCCCCCGGCGGTCTGGCTGGCGGTCAGCGCCGCCGACAGAAAAAAGCGGATGCCCCAGCCCAGCCGCCGCTCCGACGGGATCCGTCCCGCAGACATGACTCCATATTCCACAAAAGGCCCCTCCTTTGTACGGGTAGTGGCACCAGTTTACAGCCTGTCCCCGGAAAAAACCGTCGCAATGGGGTTCCTGTCTGAATTTTCTGTTTTCCTTGCATTTTTTCCGAAAATCCGATACACTGAATGGGCAATTTGATGCTTGGAGGAACGATATGCGCATCGGAACCGTTGAAATCCATTCCAGACTGGCACTGGCCCCCATGGCAGGGGTGACGGACGCCGCCTTCCGGCAGATCTGCTCCGAACTGGGGGCAGGGTATACCGTCACGGAGCTGATTTCCTCCAAAGCCCTCTGCTATCATGATAAAAAGACGTTCACCCTGCTGACCATGTTCCCCGGGGAGCACCCCGCCGCCGTGCAGATCTTCGGCAGCGACCCCGTCTGCATGGCAGAGGCCGCCCAGATCGCCATAGAGCACAGCGGGGCGGATATTCTGGACATCAACATGGGCTGTCCCATGGGGAAGATCGTCAACAACGGCGACGGCGCGGCACTGATGAAGGATCCGGAAAAGGCGGGCCGTATCATGGAGGCGGTGGTAAAGGCGCTGCCCGGCGTGCCCGTTACCGCCAAGTTCCGCCGGGGCTGGGATCTGGGGCACTGCAACTGCGTGGAATTTGCGCAGGTGCTGGAGCAGGCGGGGGCTTCCGCCGTAGCCATCCACGGCCGCACCCGGGCGCAGGTCTACGGCGGCAATGCCGACTGGAACTGCATCCGGGCGGTGAAGGAGGCGGTGTCCATCCCCGTCATCGCCAACGGCGACATCTGGAAGCCGGAGGACGCCCGCCGCATCCTGCTCCACACTGGAGCGGACATGGCCATGATCGGCCGGGGATGCTTCGGCAATCCCTGGCTCTTCCAGCAGGCGCAGGCCGTGCTGGAGGAAAAGCCGGTGCCCCCGCTGCCGCCGCTGGCGGAGCGGTGCGAAACCGCTCTGCGGCAGATCCGCATGGCTGCCGTCTGGAAGGGGGAACGGGTGGCGGTGCTGGAAGCCCGGAAGCAGTACTGCTGGTATCTCAAGGGCATTTCCCACGCCAATTACTATAAGGAGCAGATCGTGCAGATGAATACGCTGGAGGATGCGGAGCACATCACCCGGGGGATTCAGCGGGATCTGCGGGATTAGGAGGGGCTATGGATCATCAGGAACAAAGCTGGATCGCGTCCGCCCGGAACGGCGATGAGGCAGCCTTCGGCGAACTGGTGCAGAAGTACCAGAAGCGGGTCTACGCCCTGACGGTGCGGATGTGCCCCACCCCGGAGCTGGCGGAGGAGGCCGCACAGGAGGCATTTCTCTCCGCGTGGCAGGGACTGCCCTTCTTCCGGGGGGACGCCGCCTTTTCCACCTGGCTGTACCGGCTGGCGTCCAACGCCTGTGTGGATCTCCTGCGGAAAGAACGCCGCCATCAGGGCACATCGCTGGATGACGACGCTGTGGGGGCGGAGATTCCGGACACAAAGCCCACGCCGGAAGAGGCGGCAGAGACGAAGGAACTGCGGGCACAGATTGAAGCCGGCCTGCGGCAGCTTTCCCCGGAGCACCGGGCGGTGCTGATCCTGCGGGAGATTCAGCAGCTGAACTATGAGGAAATCGCCGATGCGCTGTCACTGGATCTGGGGACGGTAAAGTCCCGGATCAGCCGGGGGCGGCGGCAGCTGCGGGATTTTTTGAAGGAGCAGGGGAACTTTTCCGCCGCCGCTGCGTCTAAGAAGAAGAAAGGGGGGCTGTGAAGTGAATATCCATGAGCACACCGCCCTGCTGGACGCTTTTGTGGACGGCCAACTGACAACGGAAGAAATGACGGAGGTGCAGGCACATCTGGCGGAATGCCCGGACTGCCGGGCCTATGTGGACGATGCCCTGACCATCCGGGCATCCTTCCCCACGGAGGAAGAACCGGCCCTGCCGGAGGGCTTTGCTGGCCGGGTGATGCAGGCCGTGGCAAAGGCGCCCCAGTCCCGGCCGAAGAAGCAGCCCTGGGGCAGGCTGGCGGCAGCCGCCGCGTGTCTGGCGCTGGTGATTCTGGTACAGCACGGGGTGGAAACGTCATCCCTCAGCGGCGGCACCGATACCGCCGCCTATGCCGCAGATTGCGAAACGGCGGAAAGCACCGCGCCCCGGAGCGCGGAAACGCCCTCTGCCACCGCGGCAGACAGCTGCCGGCCCATGGACACCCCGGCGGACAGCGGCGGGGAATCTGCCGAAGCCGGTGAAAGTCAGGCGGATAAAAAAGAGAGGGACGGCGCCGATTATTCGGGGCAGAGTGCTTCTCAGGGAACAGGCGATGGTATCACCGTTGAGACGCCTTCGGAGAATGCCGCCGAATTTCCCACCGTACAGATGAGTGCGGCGGATCTGGGGGATCTGCTGGATGACCGCATCCCCACAGAGCAGGAGGACACCGGCACGGTGCGCTACCTGCTGACCCGGGCGGAATTTGACCATCTGCAGGAAAAGCTGGCAGAGCGGGGCGTTACGCTGGAATCGGCGGATATGGATGCCGCCCAACTCTGGCTGGAAGTTTCTGGCAAATAACTCCCATGCGTTCAACCCCCGGAGCCGTATGGCTCCGGAGGCTTTCCATATCCCGTCACAGCCTGCCTCGCCGAACGGCGGGAAAATTCAAAGGGCCGCTTTGACAGCCCCCGGGTATTGCCAGCGGCCGGCGAATCGGGTATACTGTAGAACAACCGTCAACCAGACGCACAGGAGGAACTCCCATGATGAATGATCTTGAAATTGCCCGGCAGTGCCGGATGCGTCCCATTGCGGACATCGCCGCAGATGCCGGGGTAGATGAGCGGTATCTGGAATGCTACGGGCGGTATAAGGCCAAAATTGATGACCGGCTGCTGAAGGATCGGGAGCAGCGCCCCGACGGGAAGCTGATCCTTGTCACCGCCATGACCCCCACCCCGGCAGGGGAGGGGAAAACCACCACCTCCGTGGGGCTTGCCGACGGTCTGCGGAAAATCGGTAAAAATGCCGTGCTGGCGCTGCGGGAACCGTCCCTGGGTCCCGTGTTCGGCATCAAGGGCGGCGCCGCCGGCGGCGGCTATGCCCAGGTGGTGCCCATGGAGGACATCAACCTCCATTTTACCGGGGACTTCCATGCCATCGGCGCAGCCAATAACCTGCTGGCCGCCATGCTGGACAATCACATCCAGCAGGGCAACGTTCTGGGCATCGACCCCCGGCAGATCACATGGAAGCGAGTTGTGGACATGAATGACCGGCAGCTGCGCCACATTGTGGACGGGCTGGGCGGCAAAGCGCAGGGTGTCCCCCGGGAGGACGGGTTTGACATCACCGTAGCCAGTGAGGTCATGGCGGTGCTGTGTCTTGCCTCCGGCATCAGCGACCTGAAGGCGCGGCTGGGACGGATCATCGTGGCCTACACCTATGACGGCAAACCCGTCACCGCCCACGACCTGAAGGCAGAGGGCGCCATGGCGGCGCTGCTGAAGGACGCCCTGAAGCCCAATCTGGTGCAGACGCTGGAGCACACCCCCGCCCTGATCCACGGCGGTCCCTTCGCCAACATCGCCCACGGCTGCAACTCCGTCACCGCCACCCGCATGGCGCTGAAAATCGGCGATTATGCCGTCACCGAGGCCGGCTTTGCCGCGGATCTGGGAGCAGAGAAGTTTCTGGACATCAAGTGCCGTCTGGCTGGGCTGAAGCCCTCCGCCGTGGTGATTGTAGCCACCGTCCGGGCGCTGAAATACCACGGCGGCGTGGCTAAGACGGAACTGAACAGCGAAAATCTGGAGGCACTGGAAACGGGTATGCCCAACCTGCTTCAGCACATAGACAACATCAAAAACGTGTTCGGCCTGCCCTGTGTGGCAGCCATCAACGCCTTCCCCACCGATACGGAGGCGGAATTGGCGCTGGTGGAGCAGCGGTGCAGGGATTTGGGCGTCAACGCGGTGCTTTCCCGGGTCTGGGCCGAGGGCGGCGAAGGCGGCAGGGCGCTGGCGGAGGAGGTGGTTCGCCTCTGTGAAGAGCCGAGCAGTTTCGGCTTTGCCTATCCGCTGGACGCTTCCATTGAGGAAAAGCTGGATACCATCTGCAAGCGGATTTATCACGCCGACGGTGTGACCCTGACGCCTGCCGCCAAAAAGCAGGCCGCCCGGCTGACGGAACTGGGCTTCGGCGGCCTGCCCATCTGCATGGCCAAGACGCAGTATTCCTTCTCCGACGACGCCTCCCTGCAGGGCGCCCCCCGGGGCTTCACCGTCACCGTGCGGAACCTGAAGGTCAACGCCGGCGCCGGCTTTATCACGGTGCTTACCGGCGACATCATGACCATGCCGGGGCTGCCGAAGGTGCCTGCCGCCGAGAACATCGATGTGGACGACGACGGCAGAATCTCCGGTCTGTTCTGATGCGCTATAT
This sequence comes from uncultured Dysosmobacter sp., assembly GCA_934636905.1. Taxonomy (GTDB): domain Bacteria; phylum Bacillota; class Clostridia; order Oscillospirales; family Oscillospiraceae; genus Oscillibacter. The sequence continues at coordinate 14,894 of CAKUBJ010000013.1, forward strand.
GTGAAAAAACGGCTGTCCTGTACATACAGGACAGCCGTTTTATTATACACATATACATAGCCGCAGATATGGCCGCATTTTCAGGGCGGCACACTCTTTGAAAGCCGGCCTGAGGTTCATGGGGCGCGCGTCACTCATCCAGTTTCAGGACGGCCAGGAACGCCTCCGTAGGCATCTGCACCTCGTCGTCGCAAAGTCCGCTGCGCTCCGTTTCTGCCTTGCGGCAAAAACTTCGCCTGCTCCCCTGCTCCTCCGTTTCCCACCGAAACCGCTTGCGCCGGGTTTCGGCGGGAACCCTGCTTTGCCCGCATCTTCTTTTTGCCTTTTGGAAACGCTTCGCGTTTTCAAAAGCTGATTGAAATAACGGCGCACAGCGCCGGCTCGCCGCTTTGCGGCTCGCAGGAAGGCAAAAAGAGATTATTCATCCAGCTTGAGGACAGCCAGGAACGCCTCCGTGGGCATCTGGACAGTGCCCAGGGCCCGCATCTTCTTTTTGCCTTCCTTCTGCTTTTCCAGCAGCTTCTTCTTCCGGGTGACGTCGCCGCCGTAGCACTTGGCCAGCACGTCCTTCCGCAGCGCCTTCACGGTTTCCCGGGCGATGACCCGGCCGCCGATGGCCGCCTGAATGGGAATTTCAAACAGCTGGCGGGGGATGTTCTCCTTCAGCTTTTCGCACAGCCGCCGGGCCCGGGGATAGGCCTTGTCCCGGTGGGCGATGAAGCTGAGGGCGTCCACCTGATCGCCGTTGAGAAGGAGATCCACCTTCACCAGATCGCTGTTCCGGTAGCCGGAAAGTTCATAGTCCAGCGAGGCGTAGCCCCGGGTGTTGGCTTTCAGGGCATCGAAGAAGTCGTAGATGATCTCATTGAGGGGCATCTGATAGTGCAGTTCCACCAGATGGGTGTCCAGATACTGCATATCCCTGAACTCTCCCCGGCGCTCCTGACACATGGGCATAATGCTGCCCACATACTCGTTGGGGGCGATGATGTTCACCTTGACATACGGCTCCTCCGCGTGTTCGATGACCGAAGGATCCGGATAGTTGTGGGGATTGTCCACCGTCACCATGTCCCCGTTGGTCTTGAACACATGGTAAATCACGGAGGGCAGGGTCGTCACCAGATCCAGATCAAATTCCCGTTCCAGCCGCTCCTGAATGACCTCCATGTGGAGCATCCCCAAAAAGCCGCAGCGGAATCCGAAGCCCAGCGCCGCAGAGGATTCCGGCTCAAAGCTCAGGGAGGCGTCGTTGAGCTGCAGCTTTTCCAGCGCGTCCCGCAGGTCGGGATACTTGGAACCGTCCTCGGTGTAAATGCCGCAGTAGACCATGGACTGCACCGGCCGGTAGCCCGGCAGCGGCTCCGCCGTGGGATTTTCCGCGTCGGTGACGGTGTCGCCCACCCGGGTGTCACTGACGGTTTTGATGGAGGCGGTGAAGTAGCCCACCTCGCCGGCGGACAGGCTGTCACAGGGTTCCAGCCCCAGCGGCAGCAGGTGGCCGCACTCCACGATCTGATAAGACGCGCCGGTGGACATCATTTTGATGGTCTGGCCGGTGCGGATGGAGCCTTCCATAATCCGGAAATACACCACCACGCCCCGGTAGCTGTCATACTGGCTGTCAAACACCAGCGCCTTCAGCGGCGCTTCGGGGTCGCCTTTGGGGGCGGGGATGTTCCGGACAATATCCTCCAGCACGGCGTCGATGTTGATGCCCATCTTGGCGGAGATTTCCGGGGCGTCCATGGCCGGCAGACCGATGATGTCCTCCACCTCCTGCTTGGCCTTCTGCGGATCCGCGGCAGGCAGGTCGATTTTGTTGAACACCGGAAGGATTTCCAGATCGTGCTCCATGGCAAGGTAGGTGTTGGCCAACGTCTGCGCCTCCACCCCCTGGGTGGAGTCCACCACCAGAACGGCGCCCTCGCAGGCAGCCAGTGACCGGGAAACCTCATAGTTGAAGTCCACATGACCCGGGGTATCAATGAGGTTCAGCTCATAGGTTTCGCCGTCCTGCGCCCTGTAGTTCAGCTTCACGGCCCGGGCCTTAATGGTGATGCCCCGCTCCCGTTCCAGATCCATGTTGTCCAGCAGCTGGTTTTCCATCTGGCGCTGGGACACGGCATCGCACTTTTCCAGCAGGCGATCCGCCAGCGTGGATTTGCCGTGGTCGATGTGGGCGATGATGGAGAAGTTGCGGATATTACTCTGTTTCGTCATTCAGATATACCTCCGTAGGCAAATCCACGCGGGGCCCCGCAGCGCGGGGCGCGCCGCATGGCGCGTTATTGCAATCAAAATACAGGGTTCCCGGCAAAAGGGTACTCATTTTGCCGCCGGGGTGTGGAACTGGTACCAGTAGTGGACATCCCAGAACTTGTCATAGTCATAGTTTACCACAAACTCCTGCCAGTTGGCGAGAATTTCCTGATAATTTTCCGTTGTCAGCCGGTCTGCCCCGGTGCGGATGCGATCCAGCACCAGACGTCCCGCCTCGGCGGAGTGGTGGACATAGTCGCAGTAGTAATCCAGATGCTCAATAATCTCCCGGTCAAACAGCAGGCCATGGAGCCGGATATTCTCATAGGGCAGCAGGGTTTCGCAGGCCAGCTTCAGTGCCGCGAACACCGCCTCGGTTTCCCCTGTGCGCTGGATTTTATCCCAGTAGAGAATGCTGTAAGGAGAAAAGTAGAGGTCAAACTCCACGTCCGGATACTGCTGCGCCCAGCGGGTCACCACCGCCAGATTCTTTTCGGTATCCGCCAGCAGACCGTCTGCCGGCATGGGCTTGTCGGCGATTTCCGGCCGCTGGTACTCCTCCAGCGCCGCCATATGGTTCCACCACACGGTATCGTCCCAGAAGAAGCCCTCGTCCAGGGTTTCTCCCTCCCCCCAGCGCCGGCACATCATGGCATAGAGGCTGTAGTAGAGGACGTCCTTGTTCAGCAGGTATTTTACGTCGTTGACGGGATTGGCGTCGTAGAGATACCCCGGCAGGGCACCGGTAACGCCGTCCGGGGAGCGGGTGAGGATGTTGGCATCCATGGCAAAAATCACCTGCTTCGGCGGGTGGCTGCGCATCAGAAGCCCCATCACCGCGTCAAACTCACTGTAGTAGCCGTCAGGGATGGTGAGCCGCAGTCCCGTGCCGCCGAACGCCTGCCCTATGTCGCTGCCGTAATAGTTGGCGGTCATGGAGGAGCCCAGCAGCACTACGTCCGCCGGGTTGTTCCGGACGATGCCGGCGGTCTGGTACCGTTCGCTGAAAAAGACAGGCTGGCGGTCTGTGGGCATCCGGTAGTAAAAGCAGGGATCCACGCGGTACACAATCCCGGCGCAGACGCCCAGCAGCAGAATCAGCCCCAGAAGCACGCCCCGGCTCCAGTTCCGCCAGACACGCTGTTCCATGAAAGAAGCTCCTCTCTCAGAAGTTGGAATAGATAAAGTTCACCACGCCGGTGAAGGACAGAATGGACCACGCCGCCAGCACCAGCACCCACAATCCGCTGCGCCAGTCGGGGCGGAAAGCGTCCATCTGCCGGATGACGTTCCGGGGCCACAGTGCCGCCGTCAGGCTGATGCCCAGCACCGCCGCCAGCCGGAGATACACGGTGACCGGCTCGATTCCCGGGAAGAGAATCAGCAGGGCGCTGAGTTCCCGGGCAAACAGCCCCTTCACCAGCCACAGGGGGATGCCGCCGATGCCGCCGGTGACGGCGGTTTTCAGCAGCGAAAAAGCGGAAGCGGCATCCGGCGCCCGGAAGAACACCCATGCGATATTGACAAACAGGAAGGTCATCGCCCAGCGCAGCCATTTGGGGAGAGCGTCCCGCCTGCTGCCCCACAGCCGTTCCGTCACCTGCGCCAGCCCGTGAAGCAGCCCCCAGAGGATAAACGTCCAGCCGGCGCCGTGCCAGATGCCGCTGACGAGGTACACCAGCAGAATGTTGAGATACGTCCGCCCCCTGCCTTTCCGGCTGCCTCCCAGGGGGAAATAGACGTTTTCCCGGAGGAAGGCCGTCAGGGTCATGTGCCAGCGCTTCCAGAACTCCGTCACCGACAGGCTGCGGTAGGGGGAATCGAAATTCACCGGCAGCCGCAGCCCCAGCAGCCGGGCGCAGCCGGCGGCAATGTCGCAGTAGCCGGAAAAGTCAAAATACAGCTGAAGGGTGTAGCCCAGAATCACGCACCAGGCGGACACCGCGTTCAACTCTGCCGGATTTCCCCAGCCGTTATTCACAAGAACCCCCAGATTGTCTGCCAGCAGCACCTTCTTGGCAAGTCCCAGCCCCAGCGCGTACAGCCCCGCCGCCGTGTCCCGGGGCTGGGGGGACGCCTCCCGCAGCTGCGGGAAGAAATCCTGCGGCTTCAGAATGGGGCCGGAGGACACCGTAGGGAAGAAGAAGCTGTAAGTCAGATACGCCGCCGGCGCAGGGGTTTCCGCAAAGGCGCCGGTGTACACCTCCCGGAGGTACCAGATTTGCTGGAAGGTGAAAAAGCTGATGCCCAGCGGCACAAAGGGCGGATGCACCGCGCCGCCGGTGAGGAAGCCGGTGTACTTGAACACCCCCAGCACGGCGATATGATAGCAGACGGCGGCAAGAAAGACGCTTTTCCGGCGGGTCTGCCGCAGTTTCTCTGCTGCCGTCAGGCTGACACAGGCGGACACCGCCAGCAGTGCGCAGCCCCACCGGGCAGCGGTTGTAAACTCCCAGAGATAGAACACCAGACCGGCAGCCAGCAGCGCCCACGTCCGCCATGGCTGTCTCAGCTGTCGGCAGACGCAGACGGTGATGCACAAAAACGCCAGAAAGGCCAGCGACTGTACGTTCATCCGTTCCGTTCCGTCCGGTTCAGGCGGTTCAGCTGGCCGTCCGCCGCGCTGAGCACCTGCACAAAGCCCTGACTCCGTCCGGGATAGGCGGCGTTTACCGCCTCATGGGACAAATCGGGGAACGCTGTCTTTTCCCGCGCCAGTGCCCGGATGGCCCGGGCATACGCCGCCTGAGACAGGGATGCCCCGGCAGAGGCGGTGCCGGCGGCGCAGTCCTCCTCCGGCAGGGCAAAGAAATCCGGATTTCCTCCGGCAGCCCGGTGAAGCTGGCGATACAGCAGGTAAATCTGGCACCCCAGACTGTCCGCCGCCGCATTGATGGCGTCTTTATCCCCCAGCTTGCCCAGCAGCCCGAACAGCACGCCGCAGGCGCCGGTCAGCAGCTTGCTCCGCAGGGTGGCCAGCACGCTGCCCTGAAGCACGTTGCCCGGCTCCGCCATATCCAGAATCTCCTCCGGCGTCAGCATACTGCCGTCCCGCGCCAGCGTGCGCCCCAGAATATAATCGGCGGAAACGTGATAGTAATCGCAGGCTTTCACCACAAAGGCCAGCCCCGGCTCCCGGATCCCGTTTTCATAATGGCTCAGAAGCGCCTGAGAAACCCCCAGATCCGCAGCGGCCATCCGCTGGGAAACCCCCCGCTCCTTCCGCAGCAGGGAAAGGGTTCTGGAAAATTCTGTTGACATGGCTCCCTCCGTGAAACAGCCGGAGCAGCGCCCCGGCCGGACTTGTTCAATACACAGTGTATTATAGTTTACCAGATGTGATACAATAAGTAAAGAATTTTTCAGGCAAAAAGTCGGAAACACGTGGAAAACGCCGCAGGGGCGGCGCCCCTGCGGCAGTTCGCTTCTATAGATTCAGAACAGCCCCACCTGATCCGGCAGTTCGCTTCTGCCGATGCTGCGGAGCTGGCGGGTATTGGCCTCCAGCAGCCGGTCGGTGATGGTCATTTTCCGCAGGATGTCCCGGACGGTGCGATCCAGTTCCGTGTCTGCCCGGTAGTCTGCCGGGAAGATGAAGTCCACCCGCCCGTCTGCCAGCAGCTTCTCCACCCCCTGCCGGTTGCCGCTCTGATAAACGGCAATGGCCTGCCCGCCGTAGGCCCGCATCATCTTCATACAGGGCACGTCGGAAAGCCCATCACCGATGTAGATCATGTTGGTAAAGGGAACCCGCTTGGAATCGTCCGGCATGGAGTCGTTCAGTTCCTTATCCCGGGAGACATCCAGAATGCCCTTGTTGATGCGGTAGACAAACTGGGTCTTGTTGGTGAAGTTGACATCCAGCTTGGGCCAGCAGGCGTCCCCGTGTTCGTTGTAGTAAAATTCGCAGGCATAGATCTCCCGGAACTCCTGGGCGATGCCGCTGCCCTCGATAATCTCCCGGAGGCCGGAGGAGATGACATAGTGCTCCACCTGCACCCCCAGACTCTCCCCGAAGGCGTTGATCCGGGCAAACCAATCCTTCACGCCGGGAAACAGCTGAATGGAGCCGCCGCAGCGGTTCAGGAAGGCCCGATCCAGCTTGATGCCCTGAGCGGCGCACTCCTGAATCATGGTGTACATATAGGCAAGCAATCCGTCCATCCGGTTCTGCCAGCCGAAGGCGTTGGCTTTTCCCCAGAACTCCGCCGGGGTGTATCCCAGAGAGGGGATAAAGGCGTAATCCTCCATATCCGTGGTGCAGAGGGTCTTGTCAAAGTCATACAGAAAGGCGATGATAGGTGCCTGCTTATCCATGGCTTCCTCCAGAATCAGCAAAAAGCGGCCCAATGGGCCGCTTTCTGTCAGTTGTTGTAATTGCGGCCGAATTTCAGTTCGTCCAGATTCATCTGCCGGGTGGCGGAGAGATCCGGGAAGTCCGCAAAGGGATCTCCGTCCTCATCCTCCGGTTCCGGCCGGGACGGCACCTCCGCCGCCTGTTCTTCCGGCTGCTCCGGTGTCTCATCGGGTTCCGTTTTGCCGAAAGCCGCCAGCACATGATCTTCAATCTCCTGCACGGGGGAATCCTCCTCCGCCTCTTCCCGGGGCGTTTCCACGGGACGCTGGGGCAGTTCCTCCAGCAGCTGGATCTCCTTGTCGCACACGGCGCGGATGGCGGCGGAGAACTTCTCCAGTTCCGCCTGACTCTGGCGCAGGCGCTCTTCGTTGGCGGCGGTTTCGTTTTTCAGGCGGGTGATCTTCATCTTGGCGTCAATCTCCGCCTGAGTCATCATCTGATCCCGCTTCTGCTCGGCTTCCTTCACGATGCTGTCCGCCATCCGCTGGGCAGTCAGCAGGGTGGCCCGCATGGAATCCTCCGTGGCGCGGTACTCCTCCACCTTTTCCACCAGAACCTTCAGCTTGGCCTTCAGCGCCGCATTCTCTTTATACAGTGCCGTGTAATCATCCGTCAGTTCATCCAGAAATTCGTCCACCATGGCCATGTTGTAGCCGCCGAAGGACGCCTTGGAAAAGGAATGAGTGGAAACCTCCTGAGGTGTCAGCATATCCAATATCCTCCCTGCTTAGAAATACAAGCCGTTGCTTTCCAGTTCGTCAATCAGGTCGCCCTCCAGTTCCACATGGTAAGGCGTGATGATGTAGGTGTTGGCGGCAACCTTCTTGATTTTGCCCTCTCCGGCATAGGCCACGCCGGACAGAAAGTCCACCAGACGCCGCGCCACATCCTTGTTGGTGGATTCCAGATTCAGCACCACCGTCCGCTTGTCCTTCAGATGGTCGGCGATTTCCGAGGCGTTTTCAAAGCGGTCGGGCTTCACCAGCACCACCTTCAGCTGGGTGGTGGCGTGGATATTCACCACCTTGTTCCGGCGGTCCTCCGTCCGGCTGCGGCGGTCGTCAAAGGAGCGCTCCCGAGGCTCTTCAAAATCCTCATATTCCTCATCCTCATCGTCGTAAGGATGGGTCAGCTTTTTCAGTTCATCCAAAATGCCCATGTCAGAACCTCCTGCAAATCAAGTGGGATAATGCCGGGCACCGAAAATTGCGGTGCCCACGCGAACCATGGTGGCGCCGTTCCGAATCGCATCCTCGAAATCGCCGCTCATGCCCATGGAAAGACATCCTAATTCATTATGAAACAATTTCCCGTTTATGTCAACATAAAGTGCCCGGACTTGCTGAAAATAGCCGATATTTTCCTCCCGGCTGCAATCCGCCGGGGGAATGGTCATCAGTCCCCGCACCCGGACGTGCCCCATGGCAAGGGCCGCTTCGGCGGCGGACTCCACCTCCAACGGGGCAAAGCCGCTTTTGGCCTCCTCACCGCCGATGTTCACCTCCAGCAGGATATCCTGCACGATGCCCTGCTTCTCCGCTTCCTTTTCAATGGCCTCCAGCAGAGGCAGGGAACCTACCGACTGAATCAGGGCGGCTTTCCCAACCACCTGCCGAACCTTATTCCGCTGCAAATGGCCGATAAAGTGGAGGGGTACGCCGTCGTAGGCATGCTGCGCCAGCTTTTCCGTCATCTCCTGGACCCGGTTCTCCCCCAGCACGTCAATGCCGGCGGCCACGGCCTCCCGGCAGGCAGCAGCGTCATTCATTTTGCTGGCCCCCACCAGCGTGACCTCCCCGGGATCCCGGCCGCACGCCTGACAGGCGGCGGCAATCCGTCTGCGAATCTCCGCAATATTGCTCTGAATCGACATCGTAACCCTCTCTTTCTCTATGAAACCGCTTTTCCGTCATACAAATCCCTGGCCGCCGCGATAATGGTGTCCCCGGCCCGCAGCTTTGCCTTCTCTGCGGTGCCCGTGGCCTTCACCACTGCGTAATCCCCGCCGGTATACAGAATTTCCACCGGTTTGAACTGCGCCTTGGCGCCGGAGACACAGTAGACGCCGGTGACGCTGACCTCCCGGGTGACTTCCTCTCCCGTCTCCGCATCTTCCTCCGTCACCGTCTGGGTGGTGATGCGGAGGGCGGAGCGGGGCACCCGGATGCCCTCCGTGACATCCAGAATAATCTCCGCACTCTGGCGGCGCAGCAGCGTCAGTTCCTGTAAATAGGCGTCCCCCCGGAACACCACCGTGCAGCGCCCGTTTTCCTCTTCGCTGACGGACACCAGCGTCACCTCCAGATCCCGATCCACGTTTTTGGTAAAACGCAGATGCAGGCTCTCCCCGGTGCCCAGGCGGCTGGCCCGTTCCCGCAGGGCTTCCGCCTCTCCGGCGGACACGTCCCCCGCATAATACCAGTTGTCCCCCAGAACCAGCTTGCCGGCGGCGGAGGACACGTCCTCCGGGGTCAGCTTGTCCAGCGTGCCGGGGGTCAGGGAGGACAGCATCTCCGGCGTCAGAACCGTTTCGTATCCGTCCACCACGGCGGAAAACAGCCCGGAGCGGGGAGAGCGGATGCTTTTCACGGAGCCGGCTGCCTGTGCCCTCAGGGCTTTCAGCTGATCCCGCAGTTCCTGAAGCTGGCCGCTGAGATCCTCGGTGCCGGAATAGGCAAAGTCCCGCTTCAGCACCAGCGACCGCAGTTCCTGCCCATGGCTCTCCGCCGTGTCCATCCGTCCGGCCGCGGCGGCGGTGCGGTATTCCAGCAGTGCCTGAGAAATCTGGCTGTCCAGCTTCAGCGTTGCCTCTGCCCCCAGCATGGACTCCTGTGCAAATTCCAGCTGGTCAATGCGGCTTTTCAGGGTTTCCATCTCGCTCTGGCGATCCAGAGAAGCCTGATCCGCATAGACAACGGCCACGGTGCCGCCGGTGCTGACCCGCTCCCCCTCGCTGCGGCGCAGCTGCACCAAACCGCCGGAGTCGCCGGGCAGCACCTGCTCCTGCCGCACCACCCAGCCGCTGATCTCCACGGTGTCCTCCACCTGATAGGTGTAGGCCGGGGTAGTCAGCATGGGGTCGCTGGCATAGCGGTAAATCTGAACGCCGAAGTAGGCAATCACCGCCACCAGCGCCGCCGTGCGTAATATTTTTCCGATAAGAGAACCGATTTTCATAGAGCCTCGTATGGGTTACAGGGTGCTTTCCTCCTCTGCGTCCCGCAGATCCGCCGGGCGGACGGGGGTGATGGTGGAGATGGCGTGTTTGTAGATGACCTGCTGACGGCCGTCACTGTCCAGCACCACCACAAAGGGGTCGTAGCCCGTGATGACGCCCCGCATCTGGAAGCCGTTCATCAGGAACACGGTGACCGGCAGGCGATCCTGTCGGATGCGCAGGAGGAAAAGGTCCTGTAGATTGATTTTTTTCTGCATATGTATCCGCTCCTTCTTTATTTTGGAGCGGTTGCCCGCCCCTGTGCCTATCCTAAGCCAGAAGCGGTCAGAATTTCCGTCGAAATCTGTAGGGCGCGGGCAAAATCCCTGTCTTTTTCCCAGAAGATCCAGTGAATGGCCGGATTTCGCCGCAGCCACGTCAGCTGGCGCTTGGCGTACTGCCGGGAGCGGAGTTTCACCAGTGCAATGGCCTCATCCTCCGTCACCGTGCCGTCCAGCACCCCCAGAAACTCCTTGTAGCCGATGGCCTGCATGGCGGTGGCGTTCCGAGGCAGTCCCATGTCCAGCAGGGCGCGGACTTCCTCTAAAAGTCCCTCCTGCACCATTTTGTCCACCCGGCGGTCGATAAGAGTTTTCATATCCCCCCGGTCGGCAAACTGCAGTCCAATCCATACGGCGTCATACCGGGGCGGCAGCTGCCGGGTGGCCTCATTGTGGGCGGAGATGGTGGTTCCCGTCTCCCGGTAGACCTCCAGCGCCCGGAGGATCCGCTTGGTATCGGCGGGATGCAGCCGCGCCGCGCTTTCGGGGTCTACCTGCCGCAGTTCGTCCAGCAGCGGGGCAATGCCCTCCTCCCGGAACTGCGCTTCCAGCTCCTGCCGGATTTCCCCGCCGGCGGCACCGGCAGCGAAGCCGTGTCCCCGGACAAGGGCGTCCATCCACAGCCCCGTGCCCCCCACAACAATGGGCAGCTTTCCCCGGGCAAGGATGTCGTCCGCAACGGGGATGGCCCGGGACGCGTACTCTGCGGCGCTCCACTGCTCCGTGGGATCCGCCACGGCAATCATGTGGTGGGGGATCCCCTGCATCTCCTCCGGCGTGGGGGCGGCGGTGCCCACCGTCATGCCCCGGTAAATCTGCATGGAATCCGCAGACACCACTTCGCCGTTGTATTTCTGCGCCAGCAGAACGCCCAGCGTGGTTTTTCCGCAGGCGGTGGGGCCTGCGACACAGACAATCTTCGGCGCCATCCGCGCCCTCCTTTCCACGGGTTACAGGGTTTCCGCCAGTGCGGCTGCCAGACGGCAGGCCGCCGTCAGGGTTTCCTCCGCCGATTCCGGCCGGGCATCCAGCCCGCCGGCAAACACATAGTCAAACTGCGGGATGCCGAACATGTCGGACAGCTGCCGCCAGTGAAGCACCCCTGCGCTGTCCTCCCGCTCCACGTCGCCGCCGCTGGTGAGATACACCAGATGCTTCGCCACGCAGTCCCCGTGGCAGCCGGCTTCGTCATAGTGGTAGGTCAGGCCGTTGGCGGAAATGTACTCAATATACGTCCGCAGCGCCGCAGGGTAGCTGAGGTCCCAGAAGGGCGCTGCCACCGCAACGGCGTCCGCCTCCCGGAACTGCCGGGCCAAGGCATATACCGGCGCGTCAAAATCCTTTTCCGCCGCCAGCGCGTCCCGCCGGTTCAGCATCTCCACGTCAAAGGGCTTCAGTGCCAGCAGCGTCTCCGGCGTGACCTCCTGAATCTCACTGCCGGGGTGCGCCGCCTGAAAGGCGGTAAGGAAGGCCTCCGCCAGCGCACGGGTGCGGGAGGCTCCGCCCCGCCGGCTGATACAGCAGTTTACAAACAGCAGCTTCATTGCAACTCCTTCTTTCCCGAAAACCGGGATGCGCCCTGAGGCGCGGCATATTGTTCTGACTGTCGGGGCAGGCGTTTACGCCCGCTTAAACAGCTTCTCCAGTTCGTATTTTGTGATTTTCACCACCACGGGACGGCCGTGGGGGCAATAGCGGACTTCCCCGCTCTGCACCTTCTCCACCAGCACCTTCAGTTCGGCGGGGTCACTCTTCCAGCCTCCCTTGATGGCGGCCTTGCAGGCCATGGTGTGCAGCAGCGCCTCCCGCTTTTCGTCGGGATTCCGACCGGTACGCAGGTTCTGGGCAAACTCCTCCAGCGTGGCGGCGGTGTCCGCCGCGTCCAGGTCGGCAGGAACCTCCCGCACCAGAAGGGCGCCGTCTCCGAAGTCCTCGCAGCCGAAGCCGAACTGTTCCAGCAGTTCCAGATTTTCCAGCAGCAGCGCGGCGTCCTCGCGTCCCGGCTCCACGGCAATAGGCTGCAGCAGGGTCTGCCGCATAGGCGGCTCTCTGGACGCCGACAGCCGGTCGAAATTCACCCGCTCGTGGGCGGCGTGCTTGTCGATGAGCCAGAGGTTCTCCCCGTCGTCCTCGCAGATGATGTAGGTGTTGAACACCTCTCCGACAATCCGCCACGGCGCCGCCTCCGGCAGCACCGTTTCCTGTCCCGGCAGTTCCATGGCGGTCTGAACCGGAGCGGCAGGGATGGCCGGCACAAAGGGTCTGGGCCGGGAAGCCGGCTCTGCCGCCGGCTTCGGGGCGGCAGATGTCTCCGGCTTTGCGGTTACGGAAGCCGGCGCCCTGCCCAAAGCCGAAGGCTGCGGCGCTTTCACGGCGTCCCGGGGCGGCCAGATGGGCTGCACGCTGTCCGCCACCTTTGCCGCGGAGTGCCACTCCGTGTTCCAGGTGGGGCGGGCAGGCGCCGGTTCTGCCGGCTGAGGTCGGAATACCGGCTGCACTTCCGCCCTAGGCGGCTGGGGCGCAGCGGCGGGTCTGACCGGCGTGGAGGCGGCAGCAGGCTTCGCCCCCTGCTCCCGATAGCTTTTGGCGTCCATAGACTGAAAAAAGTCCTGCCGGGGATTCTGCACCGCCTGAGGCGGGCGCACCGGCTTCGTCACGGCGCCGCCCCGGGCGTCCAGCGCATCCATAACGGTGTGGAACACCGCCTCAAACACGTCGTGCTCCCGGGCAAACTTCACCTGGGTCTTGGCGGGGTGTACGTTGACGTCCACCGCCGTCACCGGCAGTGTCACCTCCAGCACGCAGCCGGGGAAGCGGCCTTTCAGCAGCTGATTGCGATACCCCTCCTCCAGCGCGGCGGTCAGCAGCTGGGATTTGATAAACCGGCCGTTGACAAAGAATACCTGCATGGAGCGGGAGCCTCGGCCATTGACAGGGGCGGTCACAAACCCCTGCACCCCAATTTCGCCGCCCCGGCCTTCCACCGGCACCAGCGTCCCGGCAAATTCCCGGCCCAGCGCCGCGTAGACAGCGGATTCCAGCTTTCCGTCTCCGGGGGTGTGGAGGGATTCCTGCCCGTCCTTGATGAATTTGAAGGAAATATCCGGATGGCTCAGTGCCAGATGCTGCATCAGCCCCGCCACGGCGGCGGTTTCGGCGCTGTCCTTTTTCATGAATTTCAGCCGGGCAGGGGTATTGTAGAAGAGGTCTGCCACCCGGATGGTGGTGCCCTCCGGGGCGCCCTCCTCCCGGACGGGCTCCATGTGCCCGCCCTCGCCGTGGATGGAGGCACCTACGGTGTCCTCCGGCCGCCGGGTCAGCACATCCACCCGGCTGACGGCGGAAATGGCCGCCAGTGCCTCCCCCCGGAAGCCCAGCGTGCCGATTTTGGCCAGATCCTCCGCCGTGCGCAGCTTGCTGGTGGCGTGGCGGAGAAAGGCGGTGGGCAGTTCCTCCGGCGCGATGCCGCAGCCGTTGTCCGTCACCCGGATCAGTCCCATGCCGCCCCGGCGTATCTCCACCACAATGGCGGAGGCGCCGGCGTCAATGGCGTTTTCCACCAGTTCTTTCACCACGCTGGCAGGCCGCTCCACCACCTCACCGGCGGCAATGAGATCGGCAACATGAGAGGATAACTGTTGAATATGGGGCATAATTTTCTCCTTACAGCAATGCTGACAATATGGGAATGGTAATGATGGACATAAGCGTTGTCAGGAAAATGCTCTGAGCCATGCACTCGGTGTCTCCGCCATACTCCATGGCCAGCATACTGCCGTTAAGGGCGGCAGGCATCGCCATCAGGATCACGGCGATATCGGAAACCAGCGGTGTGCCGATGCCCGTCCACCGCAGCAGAAGCCACAGCGCAGCCGGCAGAATCAGAAGGCGGCATACCGCCAGTCCCCACAGGCGGAGGGATGTGAACGCACGTTTGAAGGGCAGTTCCGCCAGCAGGGAGCCTACCACCAGAAGAGACAGCGGCGTTGTCACATCGCCCACAAAGTTCAGGCATTCTCCGACAAGCGCCGGTATCCGAATGCGGCACAGCGCCACAACCAGCGCCATCGCCGCAGAGACGGAGCAGGGAGACGTCAGCTGCTGCCAGCGGAATTTTGCCTTCCCGGCCAGCATCAGCGGCCCCAGTGAATAGGACAGCAGATTGAAGGGCAGAACCAGAATCACTGCGTAAAACAGCGCCTCCTGCCCGAACAGAGCCACGGATACCGGATAGCCGATAAAAGCCATATTGGAAAAAATCAGCGAATAGCGCCAGACCCCCTGCTGTTTTTCTGTCCCTCCCAGCAGGTGGGGAATAAAAGCCGAAGTAAGGAAGGCCAGGCCATAATAGACGGCGGCTACCTTCAAAACGGACAGGATCTCTCCGGCGTCGGGCAGGGTGCTCCCGCCGGAAACGGACCCCAGAATCAGACAGGGCATGGTGATTCCCAGAATCAGCCGGGAAAGCCCCTGATCGGTTTTGCCGCCCAGATACCCCAGCCTGTGGGCAAGAAAGCCTGCGGCCATACAGGAAAGGATGACCAGCATCTCTGCAAATACATCAAAAAAACTCACGAAATTCTACGCTCTACTCTCTTTTGAAATTTATCCTCCTGCCAGTATGTGCAGGGTGTTGGCGGCGGCGTGGAGCAGGATGGAACTCCACAGGGTGCCGGTATGGTCATAGGCCCAGGCCAGCACCAGCCCCGGCATCAGATACTGCACCATCAGCAGGAAATAGGTGACATCCTGCCGCACCACGGCAAACTGCCACACATGGAGCAGGGCAAACAGCAGGCAGCTGACAAGGTAAGCAATGGTGCGGCTCTTGCCCTTCAGGTTCCCGAATACCAGTCCCCGGAAAAGCACCTCCTCCACAAAGGGCGCCAGAAAAATCACAATCAGCAGCGTCACCCGGGGGGCATCGTGAATCTGGGCGGAGATGGCGGAATCGTTGAGGTTGGTGCGGTTGTCCACCACCAGCCGGGTCAGACGGTAGGTCAGTTCATTGAGTCCGTACAGGGCAATCAGCCCCACGGCGGCGAATTTGCAGGCATTTCCCAGATTGTCCGCAAAATTCCGGGTGGTGCGGCCGATAAAGCCGTGGAAAATCACCAGCGTAACGGCAAAGAGCGCGTAGTAGTAAATGGCGTTTTGCAGGGACGGGGAAATATCGGTGCCCAGCAGCCGCTCCATCAGCTGGAACAGCGGCGCGGCGGCAAAGGGCAGCACCACCAGATAGATAACGAAAAAGACGGTGCCGGCAATCTGCTCGCCGGGGCTCATATAGGGGGATGACTTTCGTTTTGCCATAAGGGATTTCTTTCTCCTCAGTCAGATTCGCAGACGGCCTCCGGCCGCAGGGGCTTTTTCCTGCCGTCAGCGGAAGCCGCACCCGCTTCAGGAATAGCGGATTGCACTCAGCGGCACCATCTCCGGGCCGGCGCCCATGTCCAGACTCATCATGCTGTCGAAACCAAGGAAATTTCCGTTCCCGTCCCGCACGGTGACATCGTAGTTGGTGGGGGCATTATTGGGAGAGGGGGCTCCACTGTAACTGGAAACCAGCGTCAGCCCCAGGTCGTCATAGGTGTACTCCCAATATCCGCCGTTGGTACTCTCCTCCCGGATCAGCCGGCCGTCGTCGTCATAAGTATATTCCGTACTTTTCAGGTACGCACCGTTTGCATAGGTGTCCGTCTGAGTCAAAACACCCTGCCCGTCATAAGTATAGCGGATAACGTTTTCTATTTTGTCGCCCTTCGGCATGGTCGTGGTACAGCTCGCCTCCGCCAGCAGTCCGTCTTCATAGCGGTACTGCATCGTCTCCAGTTCTCCCCGTCCCGATTTCAGGATTTTAATTTGGGGATTACCGTCCTCGTCATAGGGGATATCCAGATGGGCAATCTGCTGGCCGTCCGGGGTGTAGGAGGTGGCTGCGGTTCGCTGTCCCTTCAGATTGTAGTCGTACAGGATATAATAACTCAGATTCTCCGGGCTGACTTCTCCGTCCCCCTCCCCGTTGAAACTGTATACATCCTCCCGGCGGGCGTGATCCGTAAAGGACTCATCCCGGATGGCCGTGAGGGCCTTCAGTTCCTCCTGAAGGGATGCGTCCCCGGTTTTGCCGAAGCCGTCCTCCAGCACCTCCTGCGCCTTTTCCTGCTCTCCCTGCCGGGCATAGAGATTGGACAGTGACAGGTAGACCTCCGTCAGGCTGTCGTCCAGTTCCAGCGCGGCTTCATAGTCCTCCGCCGCCAGTTTCAGATTCTCCTCACTGCCCAGCGCCATATACGCCTCGGCTCGTCCCAGATAGGCCTCCGGCCTTTCGGCGTCCATTTCAACGGCATCGGTGAAAGCCTCAATGCTCTCCTCGTAATCTCCATCCTCAAAGTATCCGGCACCTGCATCATACCGTTCCTGCCAGTCGGCACCTTTTCCTCCACAGGCCGTAAGGCCTGCCACCAGCAGCGCCGTCAGCGCTGCGCACATCCATTTCCGCATGGAGATTTCCTTTCTTTCTCTTTTCTGAGTTGTTTATCGTTCCAGCTTCTTTTTCAGTTCGTACAGCAGGCTCATGGCCTCAATAGGCGTCAGGGTGTCCGGCTGGCAGCGGCGGAGGGCATCCAGCACCTCTCCCTCACCGATGGCGTCCAGACTTACCTGGTCGCTTTCCTTCCGGGCAGGCACATACTGCACGCCGTTTTCCTCTTCCAGTTCCTTCAGAATTACCTTGGCCCGCTGCACCACCTTGTCCGGCAGTCCCGCCAGCTTGGCCACCTCGATGCCGTAGCTGCGGTCGGCGCCGCCGGGGACAATCTTCCGCAGGAAGATGATGTCCTCTCCCCGGCGCTTCACGGCGATGTTGTAATTCACGGTGCCGGGGAGGGTGTTTTCCATCTCCGTCAGTTCGTGGTAATGGGTAGCAAACAGGGTCTTGGCTCCCAGTGTCTTTTTGTCGGCGCAGTATTCCAGCACCGCCCGGGCAATGGCCATGCCGTCAAAGGTGGAGGTGCCCCGGCCAATCTCATCCAGAATCAGCAGGGAGTTTTTCGTGGCCTGATGAAGAATGTCGGACACCTCCGTCATCTCCACCATAAAGGTGGACTGGCCGGCGGAGAGGTCGTCGCTGGCGCCGATGCGGGTGAAAATCCGGTCTACCACGCCGATATGGGCGTATCTGGCGGGGACAAAGCTACCCATCTGGGCCATGAGGACAATGAGGGCCACCTGCCGCATATAGGTGGATTTGCCCGCCATGTTGGGGCCGGTGATAATGTCCACCCGTTCCTCTTTTTCTCCCATAAAGGTGTCGTTGGGGACAAACAGGCTGTCCTTCAGCACCTTTTCCACCACCGGGTGGCGTCCTTCCCGAATCTCGATGATTCCGGACTCGTCTACCTCCGGGCGACAGAAGTTATTGTGCACCGCCACGGCGGCGAAGGAGCACAGGGCGTCACACTCCGCCACGGCGGCAGCAGTTCCCTGAATCCGGGCAGCATTGTCGGCAATCCGCTGCCGCAGAGCGGAGAACAGCTCATATTCCAGCGCCGTCACCCGCTCGGAGGCCGTCAGGATCTCATGCTCCAGATCCTTCAGTTCCTGCGTGATGAACCGCTCTCCGTTCACCAGCGTCTGCTTGCGGATGTATGTCTCCGGCACCTGCTCCCTGAAGGCGTTGGAGACTTCAATGTAGTAGCCGAACACCTTGTTGTAGCCGATTTTCAGGGTGCGGATGCCGGTTTTTTCCTTTTCTTTGGCCTCCATCTCCGCAATGACGCCCTTGCCGCTTTTCAGGATGTGCCGCAGGCGATCCACCTCTTCGTGGAAGCCGTCCCGGATCAGCCCGCCTTCCCGGACGGAAAAGGGCGGCTCGTCGCAGATGGCGGCGGCAATGTCACGGCCGATGTCCTCAAGGGTGTCCAGTTCTGCCGTCAGTTCCGTCAGCCGGCGGTCGGAAAAGCCGGAAAGCTGGGCTTTCAGATTGGGCAGCTTTTCGATGGCCGCCCGGAGGGAGGTGAGATCCCGGCCGCCGGCGGTGCCGTAGACAATGCGGCCGATGAGGCGCTCCATGTCCCCCAGTCCCGCCATACCGGCAATCAGTTCCTCCCGGCGGATGGTGTCGTTCACCAGCGCCGCCACGGCGCCGCTGCGGCGGTGAATATCCGTCACCGACAGCAGAGGACGTTCCAGCCAGCTGCGCAGCATCCGGCCGCCCATGGGGGTCCTGGTCTTATCCAGCACCCACAGGAGGCTGCCCTTCTTCTCCTTGCCCCGGAGGGTTTCCGTCAGTTCCAGATTCCGCCGGGCCGCCAGATCCAGTTCCATGAACCGCCCCTGCCGGTAATAGTCCAGCGTCCGGATATGGGAGAGGTCGGTTTTCTGAGTTTCGTAGAGATAACTCAGCAGCCCTCCCAGCGCCATGGCGGCGGCAGGCTCCCCTGCCGGCAGGGCGGCAAAGGCCTCCTCCCCGAACTGGGCGCGGATATTCTTCTCCGCCTCCGCCAGACGGAAGCGCCGTTCCCCGCCGTTTTCGTACCGGCAGCGGAACTTGTCGGTGAGCACGTCCGTCAGCGCCTTTTCGCTGTAGGCGCCGTCGCTGAGGATGGCCTCGGCGGGGCTGAACCGCCCCAGTTCGTTGATGATGTGGGTCAGGGTGTCTTTCCCGGAAAAGGCCGTCAGGTGCGTCTCCCCGGTGGAGAGGTCGCAGAAGGCCGCGCCGCCCCCCTTGCTGTCCAGATAAATGCCGCAGAGATAATTGCCGGCCTTGTCGTCAAGGCACGCGGCGTCAATGACGGTGCCGGGGGTCACCACCCGGATGATGTCCCGCTTCACCAGCCCCTTGGCGGTGGCGGGATCCTCCATCTGTTCGCAGATGGCCACCTTGTAGCCCTTGGCAATCAGCCGGGCGATGTAGGATTCGCTGGCGTGGTAGGGGATGCCGCACATGGGCACCCGCTCCTCCTCCGGCTTGGCGTGTTTGCCGTGATCCCGGGAGGTGAGGGTCAGATCCAGTTCCCGGGAGGCCAGCCGGGCGTCGTCGGCGAACATCTCGTAGAAGTCCCCCAGCCGGAAAAACAGGATGGAATCCGGGTGATCCTTTTTGATTTCCAGATACTGCTTCATCATGGGGGTCAGTTCCGCCATAAAGATACCTCTTTCTCTGTCTTACGGTTGTGTGTCTGCCTGCAGGCGCCGGAAGGCGCACAGGCTTCTCGTTCAAAAGCGGGAGCGTCCGGTTATGCCGGTTCCCCGTACAGTGCCCAGGTGTTGCTGCCGGTGATTTTCACGTCGATGAACCGCCCCATGAGGCTCGGCTCCCCCTTAAGCCGCACCAGACGGTTGCCCTCGGTACGGGAGGAAAGGGGGTACGCCTCATCGTCACTCTCGCCGTCCACCAGCACCCGGACGGTTCTGCCCACATAGGCGGCGTGGAGCCGGGCGGAGTTGGCGTTCTGCACCTCCAGCAGCTTATCAAACCACTTCTGCTTTTCCGCCCGGGTGGCGGGGTCCGGCATGGAGGCCGCCTTGGTGCCGGGACGGGGAGAATAGATGAAGGTAAAGAGGGCGTCAAAGCCCACTTCCTCCACCAGAGATACCGTGTCCATGGCCTCCTGCTCCGTCTCGCCGGGGAAGCCGATGATGACGTCGCTGGTAAGTACCAGCCCGGGCATGACGCTCTTGGCGTAGTTGATTTCCTCCAGATACTGTGCCCGGGTGTAGCGGCGGTTCATCTCTTTCAGCACCCGGTCATTGCCGGACTGGAAGGGCAGATGCAGCTGCTTTGCAATGTGAGGACACTTTGCCATCACGTCGAAGAGGCGCCGGGTGGCGTCTTTGGGATGGCTGGACATGAAGCGGATCAGGTACTCCCCGGGGATCTTGTCAATGTCCTCCAGCAGGTCGGGGAAGTGATAATCCAGCCCCAGATCGTTGCCGTAGGAGTTGACGTTCTGCCCCAGCAGGGTGATGTCCTTATACCCGGCGGCCACCAGTTCCCGCACCTCCTGCAGCACGCACTGGGGATCCCGGCTCCGCTCCCGTCCCCGGACGTAGGGGACGATGCAGTAGGAGCAGAAGTTGTTGCAGCCGTACATGATGCTGACCCAGGCCTTCACGCCCTTTTCCCGCACGGTGGGAATCCCCTCGGCAATGGTGCCGTCCTCATTGTCCACGGCGAACACCCGCTTCCGGGTTTCATACACCTGCCAGAGAAGTTCCGGGAATTTCCAAAGGGCGTGGGGGCCGAACACCAGATCCACATGGCGGTAGGACTCCTTCACCCGTTGGGATACCCGCTCCTCCTGAGCCATGCAGCCGCAGAGGCAGATGACCTGCTCCGGGTTTTCCTTTTTGGTGTGGGTCAGGATGCCCAGATTCCCGAATACCCGCTGCTCCGCGTGCTCCCGGACGGCGCAGGTGTTGAGAATCACCAGATCCGCCTCCTTGGGATCCTCCGTGAAGGCAAAGCCGCAGTCCGCCAGCATCCCCATGAGTTTCTGGCCGTCCGCCACATTCTGCTGACAGCCGAAGGTGTCCACGCAGGCCACGGGATGGGCTTCCCGGGCGTCAAACATCTCTTTGATTTTTGCTTCAAAGTCCCGCTGACGCGCCAGCGCGTCCTCAGGCACCAGTACATTTTCCCGCTTCAAGTGGTGATTCCTCCAACGTTATCTGATAAAGTGGGTGGCAATCCGCTCTTCCTTTTCCGGCAGGCCGAACTGCGCCTTTCCCAGGGCGATGCTGCGCATCAGGAAGGTCATATTCCGAGCCAGCGTCCGCATGGTCTGAAGCCCTTCGCCGTCGGCCTCCGCTTCGCCGGGAGCCCGGCCGTGGATGCTGTTCCAGTACTGGCTGGAGGCCACCGGCATCCCGGAGATGGTGAAGTATTTGTTCAGTTCGTCAAAGGTGGCGGAGCAGCCGCCCCGGCGGGCGCAGGCCACGCTGGCACCCACCTTCATGGTCTTGTCAAAGGAGGTGCTGTGAAACAGCCGGTCCAGACAGGCGATGAGAGTGGCGTTGGCGGAGGCAAAATACACCGGGCTGGCAATCACCAGACCGTCCGCCGCCTGAAATTTGGGCGCCAGTTCATTGACGGCGTCGTCAAACACGCATCGGCCTGTTTTGGCGCAGGAATTGCAGGCCACGCATCCCCGGATGTCCCGGTTCCCCAGAAGCACCGTTTCCGTCTCCACGCCGCTTTCGTGAAAAATCGTTTCCATTTCCCGCAGGGCTATGGCAGTATTGCCGCCCGCACGGGGACTTCCGTTGAGCATCAAAACCTTCAGCTGTTCCATCATACGCCTCCCAAACGCTGTCCGCGCTTCCTGTTTCCGCGTCCACCCTTTCCTTCCGGCGGACGCACCTTAACTAAGTTATCATAGCATAAAACTTTGCCGGATACAAGAAAAAGGAGGGCAGCGCCCTCCTCTTTCAAGAGAATTTTCAGTTACGGCAGGTAATTCAGGGGGTTCTTGGCCACGCCGTTGTACCGCACCTCAAAGTGGCAGTGGTTGCCGGTGGAGTTGCCGGTGGAGCCGGCCCGGGCCACCTGCTGGCCCTTGTAGACGTGCTGCCCCACGCTGACGGTCAGGCTGGAATTGTGGCCGTACCGGGTGACATAGCCGTTGCCGTGGTTGATTTCCACCAGATAGCCGTAGCCGCTCATCCAGCCGGAGTAGGTGACGGTGCCGCCGTCGGCGGCGTAGATGGGGGTGCCTCTGGGCACGGCAATGTCAATGCCCTTATGATTGGTGGAGCCGATGCCGCCGGGGGATTTCCGCCCGCCGAAGTAGGAGGTGACCCGGCCGCTGGTGGGCCAGCGGAAGCTGCCGGTGGGATACCAGGTGGGGCGGGGCTTGGTGCCCCGGAGGCGGTACTCCGTCACCGGTTCCTTCAATGTCACGGAGGAGAGAATGGTGCGCTCCGTCTCCTCGCCGTTGACATAGGTGGTCTTGGCCATGACGTCCGCCTTGCCGTATTCCCCCTTGGAGGTGACCTTGTAGTCGCCCTGATAGAGGTCGGCGGAGTCGGTATACTCAATGTTGTAGGCCACGTCGTCCAGATACCGCTCCTGCTTTTCCACGGTCATGGTAAGGTAGGGCACGGAGGCCGACAGGGTCAGCACCTCGCCAATCTGGAGTTTGTTGATGTTGTAGCCGGGGTTCAGTGCCAGCAGTTCGCTGGAGGTCATATTGTTCCGGGCGGCGATCTGGGACCAGGTGTCCCCCTTTTTCACCTCATAGGTGACCTCGGCGGTTTTGGTGCTGTACAGCAGTTCCGCAATATAGCCCAGATTCATGATGGCGTCCGTGGGGACGTATTCCTGCCGGATTTCCACATCCTCCTCAAATTTGCAGGAGATGGTGTCCTCATCGGAGGCCGCCCGCTGCAGCTGCTTCAGCAGTTCGTCCAGCGCCCCCTCATAGGGCGTGGTGCCGATGCGCTCGCCGTTGACATACAGGCAGTAGGCGGAGGTCACCAGCCCAATCTCGTCGGACAGCTGCTCCTCATAGGCGGATTCATCCTCAATGTCCTGCCGGAGGGTCAGTCCGGAGTCGTATTCCAGCAGGGAATCGTCCAGTGTGTAGGTTTTCCCCAGCGTCTGGGAGGTAATGGTTTCCAGCTGGTGCCGGACGCTTTCGGCCTCCGCTTTGGAGGACAGGGTGCCCAGCACCCGGCCGTTGTAGGTGACGGTGGTGCCCATGGTGAAGAAGGAGAAGAACAGGATGACCCCTGCCAGTGCGCAGCTGCCCCCCAGAAACAGGATGGAATGCAGCCGCTTTTCCTTTTCAAACCACACGGCGAACCGGTTGGAGCGGTGAATCCGCTCCTTTCGCCTGCCCAGCAGCCGTTCCCGCAGGCTGCCGCCCATGGCAGGCAGCAGTCCCCAGACCATCAGCAGGAATTGCAGCGGCGCCCGGTTGGACTCCGGGAAACGGTTGGCTTTCACCTCCCGGATGACCCGGCGGCAGCGGCGGCCAAACCAGCGGTTCTTCTTTCCGATGCGAAAGCGGAGTTTCCCCCAGAAATCCTCCGGCTCCGTCATCACCCGCCGCCTCCGGCGGGGCCGGGGTTCGACAGGCTCCTTTTCCGGGTCAATCGGCTGCGCCGTGGTCTTATATTTTTCGGTGTTCTGACTCATAGAACTCTCCAGTGAATCAAGATTCAACCAAGCAGAATGGTTACAAATTGTTACCATTGTAACCTCTTTCGGCGTTTTCGTCAAGGGATATCTCCAAAAGCCACGAAAAATTAACAAATTAACGGGGTATCCGCCGCCATCAGGCCGCCGGCAGAATGCCCGCAGGCGGCGGAAGGATCCGCGCATTTTTCTCTCAGCCGCTCTGCCGGCTCGAGGACGCTGCAAAGCAGAATTTACAGGATTGCTTCCGCCAATTTACACACTTCCGCTTTTGTGCTATACTGGGCTTCCAGCCGGCGGCAGAAAGCCGCCCCATAACGATGGGAGGAACCTCATATGGATCTGATTCAGGGACTCTCTGCTTTCTGTCCGTGGAATGAACAGGAGGCGCAGGATCGACTGGAACTGCTGCGCCGTCTGCAAAGCGGGGAATCGTTGTATGACCGCGAAAATACTTCCGCCCACCTCACTGCCTCCGCCTGGGTGGTAAGCCCGGATCGCACCCGGGTGCTCATGGCCTATCACAATCTGTATGACTCCTGGGCGTGGCTGGGCGGCCATGCCGACGGCCAGCGGGATCTGCTGGCTGTGGCCCTCCGGGAAGTACAGGAGGAGAGCGGGCTGACCGAAGTCCGCCCCGTGTCCCGGCAGATCTATTCGCTGGAGATTCTCACGGTGGACGGGCACGAAAAGCGGGGGCACTATGTGTCCTCCCACCTGCATCTGAACGTCACCTATCTGCTGGAGGCGGATCCCGCTGCCCCCATCCGGCCGAAGCCGGACGAAAATACCCGGGTGGGCTGGTTTTCCCCGGAGGAGGCCGTCAGTGCTTCCAGTGAACCGTGGTTCCGGGAGCGGATTTACAAAAAACTCAACAAAAAACTGGAAGCATTCCGCTGAACCGGCTCACTTGGGATTTGGCAGAAACCAAAGAGCGCTCGTTTGCCGGTGAGGGCAAACGAGCGCTTCTATTATGCACAGATAGCAAAACAGCGGGAGAGAGAAAAAAGCATTCAACTATTCCAATATCTGTATGCACTTTTGTGGATTTCCGACAGTGACACCGCGCCGGTGACATCCGCATTGCCAGCCACTCAGGCAAGGAGGAGCGGGCCTTTTGATTACTGATCGATTACAACGATATTCAGCTTTCGCGCCCACTCCAATGCCTCTTCGCGGCTGGGAGAGGCGTCCAGCAGTACCAGACGGGCGCCTGCGCGGTTCAGCGTCTTGACATAGGAACTGCGTTCGGTGGCTTCCACCGCCACCCGCTGGGCATGGGGTTCGTCCACCTCGACGATCTCTACCTCGATGCCCCGGGTCTTGACCTCTTCCATAATGGTCTTGTAGGATTCCGCGTCGCTGGTGCTGCATCCGTTCACCGCCGCCATCAGGACGCCGGGAATATTGGTGGCGCGCCGGGCAAACAACTCCGGGCAGAACTCAATACGCACCTTTTTGATCTCACCCTTTGCAAGGTAATGTGCCAGACGGCCGCAGTTGGTGGGAGAACCCACCCCCTCGCTGCTGCCGCCCACCACCGCATCTCCGAAGGGGGCGATAATCAGGTTGGAGCGATCTGCCAGAGACTGGCTTTCTTCCAGCGCTTTCTTTGTAATTTCTTCCTTGTGCCGCAGCTCTTCTGCCTTGATCTCCGGATCAATGTACTCCTCCACCCGGGCGTCCCGCCGGAAAAAGGGCTCCATATACTGAATGGTTACGGGAACCACATGCTCCGCAGACTGCAGGTGGCACTGCGCCGCCATGGCGATCATCACATCCGCCGGGACGGTGGAGGGAATGGAGGTATACATGGCCAGCTGGCTTGCCAGCCGGGCGATGAGGATACCGCCGCCGATATGGGTGGCACAAAGGCCCGGCACCAGCACCCGGGGCGTGCAGGGAACGGCGATGGTGGGTGAAATGGCCAGCACCATGGCGTTCTCCATCTGCCGGGGCGTTCCGCCGGCAAGTTCCACAAAGGCTGCGGCGGTGGCGCAGGCGCCGGCACCGATTCCTTCCATGTTGCAGCCGGTGGTGCACTTCCCGATCCGGTACATCCCGCCGATTTTCAGGATCACGGCCATGATACGGGCCTGAAGATCCGCGTCATCGGGGTAGAACTCCCTGACCGCCATGACAAATCCGGTATAGGGGCAGGAATCACCCGTACCGGCGCAGGGGCGCAGGCCAATGGTGTGGTTCCCCACCTGCGCGGCCAGCGTGATGGTCACGATACGGTTGACAAAAGCATCGTCTACGATCTTGACTTCCCCGCCGTTGAGATCCTTGCCAATCTCTCCCAGCAGGATGCTGTGACCCTTTGTCAGGCCGATGGTGGCGGCTTTGATGTTGTGGGCAAACGCCGCTTCCATGTTCTCCACGACCTGCTCCCGGCTTTGGCCGGTATACGTCACGGCTTCTTCCAGAATCACATCGCCGACCCGCATATTCAGCGTTTCGGCTGTTTCCATGCACTGACCGATGGTCATGTGCCCGAAATGGTATCCCATTTTTTCCGCATGGGCTTTCACGCTCATAATGATCTCTCCTGTAATTGGGCGGGATCAGATGATCTCGCAGCCGATTTCCCTGAGTTTTTCATCCACCCACGGGCGGATATAAGTGCCGTCGTTGAGAATGTGCGCCATAATATCGGCTTCTTTCTTCTCCACAGCCCGGGTGGCTTCTGCCAGCGCTTCCGCTTCCTCCGGGCGGATAAAGAGCACACCGTCGTCATCACCTGCTACGATATCGCCGGGATAGACGATTTTCCCGCCGATGACCACCGGCACATTGATCTCCCCGGGGCCGTTTTTGTAGGGGCCGTTGGGCGTGGCGGCGCGGGCATATACACGGAAGTTCTCCATGGCAGCCAGTCCGCCCCGATCCCGGATGGCTCCGTCACAGATGATACCATGGATCCCGCGGCTTCTGCAATAGGTGGCCATCAGTTCGCCGAAGATGGCACGCTCCGTAAACCCGCCTGCATCAATGACGATCACATCACCGGGCCTGGCCAGATCCATGGCGGCGTGGAACATCAGGTTATCTCCCTGCGCTACACGGACTGTGAAGGCGGTTCCCAGCAGCTGCCCCTTGTATCCGATGGGTTCGATACCGGAATCCACGGCAGCGATCCGGTTCATATTATCGTCAATATTCGCTACCGGCATATCCGTCAACGGCATCTCAAGTCCTTTTGATGACGCTCTCTCGTTCTTCATGTGGGCGGTGGTTCTTGTCCCTGTGATTGCTGGCATTTCCCTTTTGCTCCATGGTGACGATGACCAGAAAAATTGAAACTCAACATTCAACCGAAAGGAGGTGTTCCCATGACTGGTGAGGGTATCCTGTTCTGTTTCTCTATACATGGTAATTTTTTGCTTCATTTTAGACCTCCTGCTTATCGCAAAAATCAAAAACAGGCAGGCGCTCTAAATGAGCAAACGCAAAAATAAAAACCCTCGGAAACTGAGTGTTTCCAAGGGCTTGGTGGACGGTACAGGACTCGAACCTGTGACCCCCTGCACGTCAAGCAGGTGCTCTAGCCAGCTGAGCTAACCGTCCGAAGCGGAACGTATGTATTGTACATGAAAGAACAGGATTTGTCAACCCCTTTTCTTCCGCTTTTGCGGAAAGACTCCGGAATTTTGAATTACGCGTATCATCAGGGTCTGAAACTATCTGAAACAGGGCGGAAATACGCTTCATCTCGCCGATACTGAGGCCGCATCGGGCAAGAAGCGGCTGAAAGTGGATTGCATCCATGGCCTGATTGCGGGGATGTCAATCCGGAACACCGAACTATCGGCGTCGTGGAGCGGTTGCCATTTGCACTTCCGGCAGGGAGTGCATATATCATAGCGCCTGTGCAGGCCGGCGCAGGCAAAGGCAGGATGCCGGTATCCTGATCCAGGGAAGGGCAGCAATCGCAGGAAGCAAAGAAGAAACCCGCCGAAACACCTGATTTCAGCGGGTTGGCGGAGATGGAGAGATTCGAACTCTCGCGCGCTTTTAAGGCGCCTACCGCATTTCGAGTAATTTCGAAACTGTTTCACTTAAACGTCACATCGGAGCAGTACACGGTAGTTACTATGCCTTGAACCCGTTGAAAAATCAGGACTTTTTGAGTATTTGATACAAGAAAAACAGGGATGGCAGGCGCGTTCGCATTTTCCGAAAAATGCGAACAAAAATAGACAAAGGATAGAAAACAGGATAGACCACATTTCTGAGAATCATTGGTTTTCTCTGCTGTCGGCAATCACCAGAAGGGAGAACTGAAATGGATCTGCTGACCTATTATTCGGATCTTGCAGTAGCATATCCGGAGTATATTACACAAAAGCAGTTTTGTGAAGTGTGCAGGATATGCCACAAGACTGCATATAATTTAACCCGGCGCGGAGAAATCTCATATAAGATAGTAGATACCCCCACAGGGCGTATTCATCCCATTAAGTTCACAGATGCACTTGCCTATAGGCCGCTACCCGCAGCTGCGCATTCTGCGGCTTCTCCGCCGCCTCGATCTTGATGACGCGGGGCTGCGCTGCCAGCGCCGTTGTGCCGTCTGTCAGATGCTTTTCCGCCATGCCTGCTCACCTCCTGTTTTTGCAGCACAAACACTATCCGTGTATAAGAGAGATGTTCTTCGTTCTCCTCCGCGCAGATCGTTATGCCGGCATCCTCGAAGCGGATGGTGGTTTTGAGCTTTTCCCAATCAACGGTGCGCCGCAGCTCCAGCGCTTTCCGCGCCTCCTTTTTGCAGGATGCCGGTATGCGCGGCGGCGTTCTTCCGCGAGCAAGGGCAAACTCCAGCAGGCCTGCAATAATCACGGCTCCGCCCACAATGATCACATCGGTGGTTCTTGGCGGCATCAAGCCAAGAATCAGCGTCAAAAGGCCCAGCGCCAGCAGGAACACGCCATAAATGCGGCAGCGCACTGTCCGCCTTTCGCGGCGTAAGTTCTGATGTGGTCTGTCGCATTCCACATAGCGGGGCAGCGCCGCCGGCTCTCAGCTTCCAAACGCTGGTGCAGCAGCTCTGCGGTTTCTCTGTCCACAGCGGGATCATCGTAGTTGCTTATTTGAAAAAGATACATGCGCTTCTCCATTTCGAAATCGTCTCATTGAGAGTGCCGGAAAATTCCATTCACAGCATATCGGACTGCCACCGGGCAGTCCGATATGCTGTGATGTGCTGATAGTTCCTTGCATGAGAACTGCCGACCGCTTGCGTCCTATTTTTCAAACAGGTACAGCAGGTATCCGTAGCCCTCGGCCTCCATTTTTTCATAGGGGACGAAGCGCAGGGCCGCGCTGTTGATGCAGTAGCGCACGCCGTTGGGCGACTCCGGATCGCCGGTGAACAC
>CAKUBJ010000014.1 GCA_934636905.1 uncultured Dysosmobacter sp.
TTATCTTTTCCCTCTCATAGGCTTAGCCTTTTTTATTCCACGGGCATAGCCCGTGGTTGCCTGTTTTCAACAAAGCAGAGCCGGCAGAACGGTCGTTCCGCCGGCTCTGTCTTTCAGTGCACTTTACAGGCACGGTTCCGACTGCCGAAACCGTGGGGTATTCCCCCGTCTGTGCCGGAGGGGGGAACGGTTTTTCCATCGTCCTGTTATCTTCGGTTGGCTTCCGCAGGTTATTCTGCCGGCTGGGCAGCCAGCTTCAGATCCTCCACCAGTTCCAGCGCCGTCTCCAGCACATCTGCACCGGGCTTCAGCTTCAGCGTCAGCATGGGGGTTTCCCCGGCGGAGAGGGTCAGGCGGAAGCGGTATTTCGCCAGCCCGCACACCTGCACCAGCGCTTCCGGGCGGAATACCGCCAGCGTAAAGCGCAGGGTGTCCTTCTTCTGGGTGATGTCGGACACGCCGGCCTTGGCCGCTGCCGCCCGCAGCAGCGCCACGTCCAGCAGCGTCAGCACCGGCTTGGGCGGCTCTCCGTAGCGGTCGATCATCTCGTCCATCAGGTCGGAGGCGTCGTCGTTGGTGCGGATGGCGGCAATCCGCCGGTAGAGATCCATCCGCTGCTCCGGAGAGGCGATATACCGCTCCGGAATGTTGGCGTTCAGGGTCAGGTCGGCGGCGCATTCCGTTTCGACCTTCTTCTCCTCGCCCCGCTCCTCCAGCACGGCTTCCTCCAGCAGCTTGAGATACAGGTCGTACCCCACGCTCATGAGATAGCCGGACTGCTCCGGTCCCAGCAGGTTTCCGGCACCCCGGATTTCCAGATCCCGCATGGCGATCCGGAAGCCGGAACCGAACTCCACATATTCCCGGATGGCCGCCAGCCGTTTGGCGGCGTTTTCCTGAAGAATTTTCCCCTTCCGGTAGGTGAGATAGGCATAAGCCCGGCGGGCGCTGCGGCCGATCCGTCCCCGGATCTGGTGCAGCTGGGCAAGTCCCAGCCGGTCGGCGTCCTCCATAATCAGGGTGTTGACGTTGGGGATGTCAATACCGGTTTCAATGATGGTGGTGCAGACCAGCACGTCCGCCTCCCCGTCCACCATGGCCTGCATGACGGCGGACAGTTCCTGCTCGCTCATTTTGCCGTGCCCCACCACTACCCGAACCTCCGGCCCCAGCAGCTTCTGGATGCGGGAGGCCGTCAGGTCAATGGTTTCCACCCGGTTGTGGAGGTAGTAGATCTGGCCGCCCCGGGCCAGTTCCCGGCGCATGGCGTCCTCCAGAATGGCCCAGTCGTGCTCCAGCACATAGGTCTGCACCGGCTGGCGGTCAGCCGGCGGCTCCTCAATGGTGGACATATCCCGCAGGCCGGAAAGCGCCATGTTCAGCGTCCGGGGAATGGGAGTGGCGGACAGGGTCAGCACGTCCACCTGACGGCTCATTTCCTTGAGCCGTTCCTTGTGGGTCACGCCGAAGCGCTGTTCCTCGTCAATGACCAGCAGTCTCAGATCCTTGAACTCCATATTCTTCTGCAGCAGCTTGTGGGTGCCGATGAGAAGATCCAGACCGCCGGTGCGGGCGGCTTCCAGAATCCGCTTCTGCTCTTTGGCGGTGGTGAACCGGGAGAGCACCTCAATCTTAACCGGGAAGTCCCGGAACCGGCTGCAGGCCGTGGCATAGTGCTGCTGCGCCAGCACGGTGGTGGGCACCAGAATGGCAGCCTGTTTGCCGTCCAGAATGCACTTCATCACCGCCCGGAGAGCCACCTCCGTCTTGCCGTAGCCCACATCGCCGCAGAGAAGGCGATCCATGGGGCGGGGCTGCTCCATATCCTTTTTGATGTCGGCAATGGCCTGCAGCTGGTCGCCGGTTTCGGCGTAAGGGAAGGCCTCCTCAAACTCCGCCTGCCACGGGGAATCGGGAGAGAAGGCGAAGCCGGGGCGGCGCTGCCGCTCGGCGTACAGCTTCGTCAGCCCCGCCGCCAGATCTTTGGCGGCCTTCCGGGCCTTTGTCTTCTGTTTGGCCCACTCCGTGCCACCCAGCTTGTTCAGGCGGGTGCGCTCCTGATCCTCTCCGCCGCCGATATACTTGCTGACCAGATCCAGCTGGGTGACGGGTACATACAGGCAGTCCCCGCCGGCGTAGTCAATTTTGATATAGTCCTTCTCCACGCCGTCCACCGGCATCCGGCGGATGCCGGCAAACCGGCCAATGCCGTGGTGGGTGTGAACCACCAGATCCCCGGGGGACAGGTCGCTGTAGGATTGCAGCTTCTGCCGGTTGGAGTCCTTCTTGGGCTTTCGCTTTTTCTGGGCAGCGGCGGTCAGCTGTCCCTCCGTCAGCACGGCCAGCTTCAGCGCCGGCCATTCGCAGCCTGCGGACAGGGCGCCTACGGTGATCCGCAGTTCACCGGGGGCAGGCATGGCGCTGCCCTTCAGATCCAGTGCGGCGGGAATCCCCCGCTCCTCCAGCAGCCGCAGCAGGTTGCGTGCCCGCACCTCGCCGCCGCAGAGCACCAGCACGGCGCTGCCGGTGTTCCGGTAGTGTTCCAGATCCGTGACGGCGGTTTCCAGACTGCCGCCATAGGAACTCAGCTGACGGGCATTGACCGTCAGCAGTCCCCGGGGCTTCAGGGGGTGCCGGGAGGTAGGCAGGGCGTCCATCATAATCACCGGAAAATCGGACAGCCGGGCAAACAGCGCCTCGCCGGAAAGACAGACCTCCGCTGCGTCGCCGGTCATCAGTCCGGCCTCCATCAGGGCCTCCGTGTCCTGACGAAGCTGCAGCAGCACGTTTTTCACCCGCTGCTCGATGCGCCCGCCCTCGCAGAGGAAAACCACCGCGTCAGGGGGCAGATAGTCCGCGCCGCTGACGGCGTCCGGGCAAATCAGATTCAGATAGCGATCCAGACCGCTGACCCCGGCGCCGTTCCGGAAGTGCTCGGCATCCGCCCGCAGGGTCTGGGCGGCGGCTTCCCCGTGTTCCTTTTTGGCGTACTTTGTCGCCAGCTTTTCCAGTTCCTCCGCCAGATGTGCCCTGCCGCCGGGCGCCAGCCCCGGAAGAACCTCCGCCGCCGGCAGCAGCAGAGCGCAGGTGATGTTCTCCGTCCGCCGCTGGGTACCGGGGTCAAACCGCCCCAGAGAGTCGATTTCGTCGTCAAAAAATTCGCAGCGCACCGGCTGCTCCATCAGGGGGGAGAACACGTCCAGAATGCCGCCCCGCAGGGCGAACTGCCCCACGCCCTCCACCTGCTCACAGCGGGTGTAGCCGGCCTGCAGCAGCTGTTCCGTCAGCCTTCCGGGATCCGCCTGCCCGCCGGCTTCCAGCGTGACGCACAGCGCCGCCAGACGTGCCGGGGGCATGGTGCGGGTCAGCAGGGCGTCCACGGTGGTCACCACGGCAGATGCCGTTCCGGAGGCCATGGTATGCAGCGCCGCCAGACGGCTCCGCTCCCATTCCCGGGACACGGCGGCGCTGGGGCGGAATTGCCATTCCCGGGCCAGCAGCGTCACCGGTAGCTCACCGGTGAGGCTTTGCAGGTCACCGGCCAGCTGATGGGCCTCCCCCTCATCGGCGCAGACAAACACCATGGGGCGTCCGGTTCCGGCGGCCACCGCTGCGCCGATGCAGGCTCGCTGCACCGGCTGCGTACCGGTCAGCACAGCGGGGCATCCGCCGTTTTCCACCCGCGCCATCAACTCCGTCACTTCCGGCAATGTCTGCAGCGTTTTCAAAAATGCGTCCATAAGCCACCTCCCTGCTGTTTCTGCGCGCAAACGGGCGCACTGTCCCCTTGGCGGGGCAGTGTGCCTGCATTTTCATCTATGTGTTCAATCTATGCGGATACCTGCACCGGATTTCCGCCGGGGCGGGGTGTGCCCTGCTCCGGCGTTCCCCGATGTGCCGCCCGCCGGTCAGTTATAGTCGTTCATGGCCTTCTGGCAGCCGTTTTCAATAATGTCCTCCGCTGCTTTGACGGCCTGCGAAAAACTCTCCGCCAGCACTTTCCGCTCCGCCTGAGAGGGAACGCCGATAACCCAGTCAATCATCTCCGCACCGCCGCCGGCAGGGGCGCCGGTGCCGATTTTGATGCGGGGGAAATCCTGGGTGCCCAGATGGGCGATGATGTTTTTGATGCCGTTGTGCCCGCCGGCGGAGCCGGTAGGCCGCACCCGCAGCTTGCCTACAGGCAGGGAAACGTCGTCATAGATGACCAGCACATGGTCGGCGGGGATTTTGTAGAACTGCGCCGCCTCATGCACGGCCTCGCCGGAGAGGTTCATATAGGTCTGGGGCTTCATCACCAGACACTTCTGCCCGGCGAAGCGGACAATGTTGTATGCGGATTTGAATTTCACCTTATTGAGTTTCACGTTCAGCTGCTCCGCCAGCAGTTCCACCGTGAGAAAGCCCATGTTGTGGCGGGTGTGCTCATATTTCTGGCCGGGGTTGCCCAGCCCCACAATGAGCCAGTCCACCGCCCCGCCGGATTTTTCAAAAATCATGAAGGAATCCTCCCTGTCTGCCCTGATGGGTCAAAGGTATCATATACCAAATCAGGCGGAGAAGCAAGCCTGCTTCTCCGCCTGAAAGGTTCCGAGTATTCAAATATGGAATGGAAGTCCGGCGCTCAGCGGAACAGCTTGGAGATGGAAACCTCCTGATAGGTGCGCTCAATGGCCTCCGAGAACATGGGTGCCACCGGCAGGTACCTGATGCGGGCGCGGGCGGATTCCTCGTGGGCAGGGATGGTGTCCAGCAGAGCCAGTTCCTCGATGCAGCTGCCCTCCAGCCGCTCAATGGCGGGGCCGGAGAGGACGCCGTGGCTGGCGCAGGCGTAGACCTTGCGGGCACCGCCCACCTCTACGATGGCCTTGGCGGCGTTGCACAGGGAGCCGGCGGTGTCCACCATGTCGTCAAAGAGGATGCAGTCCTTGCCCTGCACGTCACCGATGACGTTCATGACCTCGCACTGGTTGGCCTTCTGGCGGCGCTTGTCCACAATGGCCAGCTGCATATGCAGCTTCTGGGCGAAGGCACGGGCACGGGCCACGGAGCCAACGTCGGGGGAAACCACCATCATGTCCTCGCATTTATCACCGAACTTTTTGGCATAATAATCCACGAAGATGGGATTGCCCAGCAGGTTGTCCACGGGGATGTCAAAGAAGCCCTGAATCTGGAACGCATGGAGATCCATGGTCAGCACCCGGTCGGCGCCGGCGGCGGTAATCATGTTGGCCACCAGCTTGGCGGAGATGGGATCCCGGGCCTTGGCCTTGCGATCCTGACGGGCGTAGCCGAAATAGGGGATCACGGCGGTGATGCGGCCGGCGGAAGCCCGGCGCAGGGCGTCGATCATCACCAGCAGTTCCATCAGGTTGTCGTTGACGGGCTTGCAGGTGGACTGCACCACAAACACATCGCTGCCCCGGACGGTTTCGTACAGAGAGACGGAAACCTCGCCGTCGGCAAAGCTTTTGACCTCCGCCTCGCCCAGCTTGGTGCCCATCAGCCGGCAGATCTCCGCTGCCAATGTGGGGTTTGAATTGCCGCAGAATACTTTAATGTCCTTCCCGTGAGAAATCATTGGAAACTCCCTCTCTAAATATATAAAATTCTTGAAGTTACTGTTTTTCCAGTTCCGCCAGCACCGGCTCCAGTTCGGCGATGGTTTCCGGCCCGAAGATGGGCAGCCACCCCGGCACCAGCGACGCGCCGGAAATGGAATTGGTCATTTTCTCCTGCCAGACGCTCCGCAGTTCCCGTCCCGGCGCGGCATAGGCAAAGCCGGGGCCGGCCTGCGCGAAGGGCACCGCAGCGCGGCAGAGCACCAGCGTATTTTCCTCGTTGTCCAGAAAGTCCAGCAGAGATGCGTGCTGCTCGGAAATCACAACGTCCGTCCCCTCCGGGAAGCAGGCGGCCGCCGCCTGCGCAAAGCGGGGTGGGCAGACAACAAAAAACCGCTGAACACCGTCCGCCATACATTGCTCCGCCGCCCGGGATAAAATCGGGCGATCCAGTATGGTTTCCAGCATCAGCGGCTTCCCGTCAGCGGGAATGGAGGCATCCTCCTCCATCAGAAAAACGGCGCGGCACAGATCCATGGGATGATCCCTCCTGTCAGTCAGTTCTGTGAGCCGGCCGCACCGGGGATTCCCAACGGGCGCAGACGGCCATGTATATTATCATTATACCAAACTTTTGAGGGAAATCCAGCGTTTCTAAAAAAAATGTTAAGAAAATTTTCCCAAATCTTTTCACAAATTCCCGTTGTTTTTATCAAAGACACCGGAAACGCCTGAGCGCGGGGGGAAATTTTCTGTGCCGTGTCTCATTTCTTATCTTTTAATGAAAACCGGTGGTTATACGGCAAAAAAGAATTGCAATTTTCACAAAAAAGTAGTTGAATTTTTCACGGTAAAAGATTACAATAGTCCGTATTCAGGCAAAAAGGAGGGAATCGGCGTGCTGAACATTGTGCTGGTAGAGCCGGAAATCCCCCAGAACTGCGGCAATATTGCCCGCACTTGTGCCGCCACCGGCAGCCGCCTGCATCTGGTGCGTCCCCTGGGCTTCGATATTTCTGACCGCGCCGTGAAGCGGGCCGGGCTGGACTACTGGCATCTGGTGGAGGTTTTCGACTACGAAAATCTGGCCGACTTCTTCCGGAAGCACCCGGAGGCGGCGGAGGACTGCTGGCTCACCACCACGAAAGCCCCCCGTTCCTATCAGGAGGCCCGCTTTTCCCCGGACTGCTGGCTCTTTTTCGGCAAGGAGACGGCGGGACTGCCCATGGATTTCCGGGAGCGGTTCCGGGAACGCTGCATCCGCCTGCCCATGATTGACGAGGCACGGAGCCTGAACCTCAGCAACACTGTGGCCGTATGCGTATATGAAGCGCTGCGGCAGAACGGCTTCCCCGGCCTGACGGGCACAGGGGAAATGGCAGAAATCTCCTGAGACAATCCAAATTATCATATTTGAGGAGTTTGCTTATGAATTATCAGAAGAAAACCGTCCGGGATATCGACGTAAAAGGAAAGAAGGTTCTGCTGCGCTGCGACTTCAACGTGCCGCAGGACAAGAAAACCGGTGAAATCACCAGCGACAAGCGGATTGTGGCGGCACTGCCCACCATCCGCTATCTGCTGGAGCAGGGGGCGGCGGTGATTGCCTGCTCCCATCTGGGCAAACCGGAGCCGGATTATGACAAGTGGGTAAAGAAGCAGGCGGAAAAGGGCAAGGCTCCCGAAGAACTGACCCGGGAGGCCTGGGAGAAGTCCCTGAAAAAGCTGACCCTTGCCCCTGTGGCGGAGCGGCTGAGCCAGCTGCTGGGGCAGGAGGTTCTCTTTGCCCATGACGTAGTGGGGGAGGATGCCTCCGCCAAAGCCGCCGCTTTGAAGCCCGGTGAGGTGCTCCTGCTGGAAAACACCCGCTTTGAAAAGGGTGAGACGAAAAACGACCCTGCATTCGCCGAGAAGCTGGCCTCCATGGCGGAGGTTTTCGTGTCGGACGCCTTCGGTGCCGTCCACCGCGCCCATGCCTCCACCGCCGGCGTGGCCGCCTATCTGCCTGCCGTGTCCGGCTTCCTGATTGAAAAGGAACTGGAGGTCATCGGCGGTGCGCTGGCCAATCCCAAGCGGCCGCTGGTGGCCATTCTGGGAGGCAGCAAGGTTTCCTCCAAAATCGGTGTCATCAACAACCTGTTGGAAATCGCCGACACCGTGATTATCGGCGGCGGCATGGCCTACACCTTCTCCGCCGCTCAGGGCGGTCAGGTAGGAGACAGCCTGCTGGAAGCCGACTGGGAATCCTACGCACTGGAAATGGTGGAAAAAGCCAGGGCGAAGGGTGTGAAGCTGCTGCTGCCGGTGGACACCGTCATTGCCGACGCCTATGCCCCCGACGCCCACAGCCGGGTGGTAAAGGCCGGGGAGATTCCCGCCGGCTGGCAGGGGCTGGACATCGGTCCCGAAACCGTGAAGCTGTACTGTGATGCCGTGGCCGGCGCCGGCACCGTCATCTGGAACGGTCCCATGGGCGTCTTTGAATTCCCGGCCTTTGCCGCAGGCACCAAAGCGGTGGCCGAGGCGCTTAGCAAGACCGATGCCATCACCATCATCGGCGGCGGCGACAGTGCCGCAGCTGTAGAGCAGCTGGGCTATGCCGACAAGATGACCCACATCTCCACCGGCGGCGGTGCCTCTCTGGAATTTATGGAGGGGAAGGAACTGCCCGGTGTGGCCTGCCTGCTGGATAAGTAAGAGCGTCCCGCCGCCTACCCACCGTCGCGGCATTACGATTTGTGTCTCTGTCTGAGCCGCAAATCGTGCCGCTTCCTCGACACAGCCTCGCTTCATCCGCCACTGGCGGCGCTTCGGCTGTGTCCAGCGGTGCCTCTCTGGAATTTATGGAGGGGAAGGAACTGCCCGGTGTGGCCTGCCTGCTGGATAAGTAAGGGCACGCCGCCGGTCTGCCGGACAGATGTGCCTGTTTCCGGCAAACCGGCGAAAACCGGAACGCCAGCCCCATGCAATTTGCGGAAAATCCGGTATTTTCAGAAAAATACTTGACAAAACCCGCCGATTTCGCTATAAAATAATTGGTTTTGCATTGCGCATCCATCCCGGAGAGGTACAGCCGCTCCGGAGATTCAGATATTGATAAAACAGTAGAGGAGAAAAAATTATGAATCGCAGATACCGTAAAACCGTCATCGCAGGCAACTGGAAAATGAATATGACCGCCACTGAAACCAAGAAGTTTGCCGAGGAACTGAAGAAGATCATGCCCCGGGCCAAGTGGTGCGACACCCTGATCTGTGTCCCCGCCTGCAACATCTCCACCGCCATGAAGGCCTTCAAGGATCTGCGGATCTCCGTGGGTGCCGAGAATGTCTACTTTGAGGAGAAGGGCGCCTATACCGGCGAGGTTTCCGCCGATATGCTGAAGGATCTGGGCGTGAAGTATGTCATCGTAGGCCACAGTGAGCGCCGCCAGTACTTCTGTGAAACGGATCAGACCGTCAACAAGAAGGTGCACGCCGTGCTGAACGCCGGCATGAACCCCATCATCTGCGTGGGCGAGAGTCTGGAGCAGCGGGAAACCGGCATCACCAACGAGTGGATTGCCCTGCAGGTCAAGAGCGCTCTCAACGGCGTGCCTGCCGACAAGCTGCGCCGCTGCATCATTGCCTATGAGCCCATCTGGGCCATCGGCACCGGCAAGACCGCCACGGCGGAGCAGGCCGGCGAGGTTTGCTCCAACATCCGTACTGCCATCCGCGGCCTGTACGGCGCCCGGGTGGCCCGCAGCGTCACCATTCAGTACGGCGGCAGCATGAATCCCAAGAACGCCGCAGAACTGCTGGCACAGCCCGACATTGACGGCGGCCTCATTGGCGGCGCTTCTCTGAAGCCTGAGCAGTTCGTGGAAATCATCAACGCGGCCAATCAGGAATAATGCGGAGGGGGGACGCTGTCCCCCCTTTATGCGAAACGAGGTCTTTATGAACAAAACTCCAACCACCCTCATTATCATGGATGGCTTTGGCCTGCGGAAGGAAACGGAGGGCAACGCCGTGGCCGCCGCTGAAACGCCCCGGCTGGATCGGTTCTTTCAGGAATTTGCCCATACCCGGCTGTCCGCCTCCGGGCTGGACGTGGGTCTGCCTGCGGGGCAGATGGGCAACAGCGAGGTGGGGCACACCAACATCGGCGCCGGCCGGGTGGTCTTTCAGGATCTGCCCCGGATCAGCAAATCCATCGCCGACGGCGATTTCTTTGAGAACCCCGCCTATCTCCATGCCATGGACGCCTGCCGGGAGCACGATTCCACCCTGCACCTGATGGGCCTGCTCAGCGACGGCGGTGTCCACTCCCATCTGGAGCACCTCTTTGCCCTGATGAAGATGGCAAAGGATCGGGGACTGGAAAAGGTATATATCCACGCATTTCTGGACGGCCGGGACGTATCTCCCACCTCCGGCGCCGATTTCGTGGCGCAGACGGTGGAAAAGTGCCGGGAGCTGGGCGTGGGCAAAATCGCCACGGTGATGGGGCGCTTTTACGCCATGGATCGGGACAAGCGCTGGGATCGGGTGGAAGCCGCCTATGACGCCATGGTCTACGGTGAGGGGGCAAGTGTGAACCCCGTCCCGGTGGCCGCCGTGAAGGACGCTTACGCCAACGGCGTGACGGATGAATTTGTGGAGCCGGTGATCTGCGACCCGGAGGGCACTGTTTCGGATCATGACAGCGTGATTTTCTTCAATTACCGTCCCGACCGTGCCCGGGAAATCACCCGCGCCTTTGTGGATCCCGACTTCAACGGCTTTACCCGCCAGTATTTCCCCGTAACCTTCGTCTGCACCACGGAATATGACGCCTCCATGCCCAATGTGGAGGTGGCCTTCCCCCGGATCTCCGTCCGGAACGGACTGGGAGAGTACCTCAGCTCCATGGGGCTGACCCAGCTGCGCATCGCGGAGACGGAAAAGTACGCCCATGTGACCTTCTTTTTCAACGGCGGCGTGGAAACCCAGTTCCCCGGGGAAGATCGGGTGCTGGTGCCCTCTCCCAAGGTGGCCACCTACGACCTCCAGCCGGAGATGAGCGCGGTGGAGGTGGCAGACAGGTGCGTGGAGCGCATTGAGTCCGGTGCCTATGACGTCATCATCCTGAACTTCGCCAACTGCGACATGGTGGGGCACACCGGCGTGTTTGACGCGGCGGTGAAGGCCGTGGAAACCGTGGACACCTGCGTGGGGCGGGTGGTGGATGCCACGCTGAAAATGGGGGGCATCGCCATGATTACCGCCGACCACGGCAACGCCGAGGTCATGACCCAGCCCGACGGCAGCCCCATGACGGCCCACACCACCAATCCGGTACCCTTCATCCTCTGCGGCGCCGGCACGGAACTGCGGGAGGGCCGCCTGGCGGACATTGCCCCCACGATTCTGGATGTCATGGGTCTTGCCGTGCCTGAGGAAATGGACGGTCAGACCCTGATTGTCAAGTAACGGCAGGGTACCTTCGGTGTGACGATTCCCCGCGATTTTTCTTGACAACACCGGAAAACCATGGTACAGTGACCGGGTAAAAGGCTGTGACAGAGAGGTTCTGTTTTCCCTGGCAGCAGAGAGAGGGCGGCAGGTGCAAGCCCTCCCGGGAAGACCAGAACGGCGCTCTGGAGCCGCGGAGCGGAAATGCTCTGACGGGGCCCGCCGTTACCGGGAATGAAGTGCCCTGCCTCCGGCGGGGAATTCAGGTGGAACCACGGGTTATGCTTAACTCGCCCTGAGCCGAACATCGGCTCAGGGCGCTTTTTTTGCGTTGATGCGGCGCACTTGAGCCATAGAAACCCCATTTCATGACAGAAGGAGAGCGCACTATGAACAATACCGAGAAAACCATGGACAAAATCGTTGCCCTGTGCAAGAACCGGGGCTTTGTGTTCCCCGGCAGCGAGATTTACGGCGGCCTTGCCAACACCTGGGACTACGGCCCTCTGGGTGCGGAACTGAAGAAGAACATCAAGAACGCCTGGTGGAAGAAATTCGTACAGGAGAACCCCTACAACGTGGGTCTGGACGCCGCCATCCTCATGAACCCCCAGACCTGGGTGGCCAGCGGCCACCTCAGCGGCTTCTCCGATCCTCTGATGGACTGCCGGGAGTGCAAGGAGCGGTTCCGGGCGGACAAGCTGATTGAGGACTGGTGTGCCGAAACCGGCTTTGAACTGCCCAAGCCGGTGGACGCTTTCTCCCAGCAGGAGATGAAGGCGTTTATTGATGAGCATGAGATTCCCTGCCCCACCTGCGGCAAGCACAACTTCACCGACATCCGTCAGTTCAACCTGATGTTCAAGACCTTCCAGGGCGTCACTGAGGACGCCAAGAATACTGTCTACCTCCGTCCCGAGACCGCTCAGGGCATCTTCGTGAACTTCAACAACGTCCAGCGCACCACCCGGAAGAAGCTGCCCTTCGGCATCGGCCAGATCGGCAAGTCCTTCCGCAACGAAATCACCCCGGGCAACTTCATCTTCCGCGTCCGGGAGTTTGAGCAGATGGAACTGGAGTTCTTCTGCAAGCCCGGCACCGATCTGGAGTGGTTCAATTACTGGCGCAGCTTCTGCCATGACTGGTTGCTGTCCATCGGCCTGAAGGACGAGAACATCCGCCTCCGCGACCACGATCCCGAGGAACTGTGCTTCTATTCCAAGGCCACCACGGACTTTGAGTTCCTGTTCCCCTTCGGCTGGGGCGAACTGTGGGGCGTGGCCGACCGCACCGACTACGACCTGACCCAGCACTCCAACGTCAGCGGCCAGAAGATGGTCTACCGGGAGGGCGAGGGCAAGGACATGGTGGAGTATATCCCCTATGTCATCGAGCCGTCTCTGGGCGTGGAGCGCAGCGTGCTGGCTGTGCTGTGCGACGCCTACGACGAGGAGGTCGTGGGTCAGGACAAGAACGGCAAGGACGACGTCCGGGTCGTCATGCACTTCCATCCCGCGCTGGCGCCCTTCAAGGCGGCCATCCTGCCCCTGAGCAAGAAGGAGGTTCTCTCCGGCCCTGCCATGGAACTGTACAATGAACTGTCCAAAGACTTCATGGTGGACTACGACGAAACCGGCTCCATCGGCAAGCGCTACCGCCGGCAGGACGAAATCGGCACCCCCTTCTGCATCACGCTGGACTTCAACACCGTAGGCGATGAGAATACGCCGGCTGACCACTGCGTCACCATCCGGGAGCGGGACTCCATGGAGCAGGTGCGGATTCCCATGGACCAGGTAAAGAGCTACCTTGCCGAGAAGGTCAAGTTCTGAGAAAAGAAACGGCCTGAACGCACCTGCGACCATCGCCGCCAGTGCGGCGTACAAGCGTTTTACGAAGGAAAACCTTGGTGCAGGGTGGATTCACTTCACCTTGCACAGGTAAAATAAAAGGGCACCCGCCAAACCTGTTTGGCGGGAAAACAGGTGCGGATTCCCATGGATCAGGTGAAGAGCTACCTTGCCGAAAAGGTGCGGTTCTGAACCCCGGTTCAGCGGAAAGGCAAGGCTTTTTCGACCCGCTGGGGCGGAGGGCTGTCAGCCCTCCGCCTCTTTATGAGATAGAAAAGGATTTGAACGTTATGGTAGAGCAACTGGAACACTTGAAATGGCGGATGCACTTCTGCATGGCGGCCATGGGCGGCATCTTCGGCACTTACATGATTCTGCGGTTCGGGCATTTTGCCTCCGCGCTGACGGTGAATCTGCTGGAAATTCTCACCGGCACAACGAAGGGAATCTGGCATCCGGTTCTGCTGAAGCTGTGCGGCGTGCTGGTTTTTACCCTCGCCGTGGTTCTTACGGCAAAGCTGTCTCTGCGGGGCCGCGGCGACCTGCGCAGGAGCGCCGTGCTGATTGACGCGGCGGCGGCCGCGGTGCTGTGCGCAGTCCCGGAGGACGCGGAATGGAGCATTCTCATCAGCCTGTTCGCCATGGCGTTCCAGTGGTGTGCCTTTTCCAGCCGGTACGGCTGCCCCTGCTCCACGATTTTTTCCACCAACAACTTCCGGCAGTTCGTGGACGCATGGGTACAGATCCGCTCCCATCCCAGTGAGGATCATGTGCTGCGGTTCCGGCTCTACGGCGGGACGCTGCTGTTCTTCCATGCAGGTGCCGCCGCCGTCTGCGTGCTGTGGCGGCTGGGCTGCGGACGCTGGTCTATTCTGGGGTCGCTGATTCCCGCCTGCTGGATGCTCTTCCGGCTGCGGCAGGATTACAGCCTCCGGCAGGCGCTGGAAAAGGCGGAGCAGGAAATGGAGAAATAGGGAACGGTTCTTCCTTCGGCTCTGCGGCATTCGTGAATTTATCCAAAGGAAGGGCTGCTTTTTCGGAAAACTGAAGGATGGTCATACCTTGC
This sequence comes from uncultured Dysosmobacter sp., assembly GCA_934636905.1. GTDB lineage: Bacteria > Bacillota > Clostridia > Oscillospirales > Oscillospiraceae > Oscillibacter. The sequence goes on from CAKUBJ010000014.1 coordinate 13,919, forward strand.
ATTTTGTGATAAGATTTTATAGCATAAGGAAGTCGTCTTTTGCTTACTTTGTGTGTGTTAAGGAAAGGGGAACTCTATGGAAAAATTCTTTAAGCTGAAAGAGAACGGCACCACCGTCCGGACGGAGATTCTGGCAGGCGTGACCACGTTTATGACGATGGCCTACATCATTGCCCTGAATCCCAATCTGCTGACGGGCTTCGGTGCCAACGGGCAGGAACTCTGGAACGCCGTGTTCATGGCTACCTGCATTGCTTCCGCCATCGGTATCTTCTGCATGGCCTTTTTTGCCAACAAGCCCTTTGCCATGGCACCCGGCATGGGTCTGAACAGCTTCTTTGCCGTGGTGGTGGCCAACATCGCCGGCCTCACCGGCATGACCTATGTGGACTCCTTCCAGTCCGCGCTGGTGATTATCCTCATTGAGGGCATTGTGTTCCTGATTCTCTCCATTCTGAACATCCGGGAGAAAATCGTGGAAGCCATCCCTCTGGGCGTGCGGTACGGCATCGCCCCCGCCATCGGCCTGATGCTGATGAACATCGGCCTTGGCTCCAACGTGGGCATTTACGCCGCCGGCAACGATTTCACCACTCCCTTCTACATGATGCGGGACTTTTTCGGTGCCCTGACTCCCTCCGTCATTCAGGACTCCATGGGTGCTGAGGGCTACACCCAGATGGTGCTGACGGTGGTCACCGCCTTCATTGGCCTGTTTGTCATCATCCTGCTGGCCAAGAAGGGCGTCCGGGCTGCCGTGCTGCTGGGAATGCTGGTGGCATCCGTAATCTACTGGGCCGGCGAGGCCCTCTTCATAGGCGTGAATCCCTTTGCCTCTCTGGCCACCGCCTCCTTTGTGCCCCCTTTCGCCGATATGATGAACCTGACCTTCTTCAAGTTCAATTTTGCCGGCTTCTTCCAGATTGGCTGGTTTACCGCCATTACCCTGATTCTCACCTTCTGCATGATTGATATGTTCGACACCATCGGCACTCTGGTGGGCACCGCCTCCCGGGCCGGCATGGTGAACGAGAAGGGCGAGATGCCCAACATGAAGGAAGCCCTGATGTCCGACGCCATCGGCACCGTGGCAGGCGCCTGCACCGGCACCTCCACCGTCACCACCTTCATTGAGTCCGCCTCCGGCGTGGAGGCCGGCGGCCGCACCGGCCTGACGGCCCTTACCACCGGCATCCTGTTCCTGGCCTGCATCTTCATCGCCCCCATTGCCGCCATCATTCCCGCCGCAGCTACCTCCGCCGCCCTGATTTATGTGGGTGTCCTGATGCTTCAGGGGCTGAAGAATATCGACTTCAACGACATGGACCAGATGGTGCCTGTTGCCATGATGCTGATTGCCATGCCCATTTCCGGCTCCATCGGCCACGCCATCGGCCTTGGCCTGATTTCCTACACCGTCATCAAGCTGTTCTCCGGCAAGGGTAAGGAGGTCAGCGTCCTGACCTATGTCATCTCCGTCCTGTTCCTCATCAAGTTCTTTGCGGTGGTGTAACCGGCTGAGAACAGCGGTCAGTTCCGCACATAAAGCAGAAACTTCTCCGTATGGCAAGCCATACGGAGAAGTTTTGCATATTTGCTTCGCTGGTCGGCAGACTGCGGAACGAGGCAGAACGAGTGGAAACCATGTTTGCTCCGGAGTTTCGGCAGTTCTACAAACTGGAATTGGTCACGCTTTTGACTTAGAGCATTTCCAAGTTATAAATGCAAGAATACCACAGATTATAGCAACTCCGATGCATACAGCTCTCACAATATTGCTCAAATCCAAGAAGCCACTTCCTGTGACTGTAATAGCACAGGCGATTGCTAAAATGGTTATGAGGGCAAAAGCAATACTAATAACTTTCAGAATGACACCTTTTTTCATATAATCACACTCCTTCATCAAATTCCAGTTTGCCTGATTCCGCAGCGCCGGAAAGCACCTCTTCTTCGGAAAAGGCGTTTTCTTCCGAGAACAGCCTTAGAAGAACATCCCCATAAAGCCGTCGGGGCGTTCCTGCGCCTGACTCCACACCTCAAGGAACATCTGACGGGAAATCCTGCGAACCTCCGTTTCGCCGGGGCGGTTCAGTTCCCGCAGGTCTTCCGGAAACGGCTCCGGATTCAGGGCGTCCTCGTGCCCCATATCGCCGCCGTAGGCAAAGCAGATGCCGTTGGGATAAAATTCCACCCGCCGGGTTTCCAGCCGCCCGCCGTCCAGTTCAGAATAGACGAAATTCGGCTCGTCGTCCTCCTCCGGCAGATGCAGTTCTTTTACGATATATTCCATGGTCAGACCTCCCTGAAAAATGCATCAATGTCGCTTCGCGCCGCCTCCACGCTGCCCTGGGCAAAGCCGTTCCGGCCGCCGCCCCGTCCGTGGAGGGCGCCGTTCAGCGCCTTTACCGCGGCGCTGATGTCCTGCCCGTCGGCGCGGCCAAGGGCGTAGGCGTAATGGGTACCCTCCCCGGCAAGCACCGCCGCCAGCCCGCCGCAGGTTCTGGATACGGCGTCTGCCAGCTTCCGGAGGCTGTCGGGCTTCATGGGGGGCTGGAACAGCAGCACGTCCCCCTTCCCCGTCTGTGCCCGGGCAATGCCGTCAAACACGGATTCCTCCAGATTGGCGCACCGCATCTTCAGGGCAGACAGTTCCCCCTCCAGCCGCTCCACGGCGGACGCGGCATCCACGGGCTTTACGCTGAGGCGCTGGCCGATGGCTCTGGCCTGCTCCCACGTCCGGGACAGGTAGTCCAGCGCCCGCCGGCCGCACAGCAGTTCCATCCGCACCCCCTCCCGGAATTTCTGCACGGACAGGAACTTCACCAGCCCCACCTGCCCGCTCCGCAGCACATGGGTGCCGCAGCAGGCGCAGCAGTCCGCCCCGGGGAAGGCCACAATCCGCACATCCCCCTCCAGCGGCTTTTTGCTGCGGTAGTCGATGGCCTCCAGTTCCGCCCCCCGGTGGAATTGAATGTCGATGGGGTGGTCTTCCTGAATGTACCGGTTGGCCTGCCGCTCAATTTCCAGCAGTTCCTCCCAGGGAATGTCGGCATTGAAGTCGATGGTCACCATGTCCGTGCCCATGTGGAAGCCCACGTTGTCGCATCCGTACCGGCCGCAAATCATGCCGGAGCAGATATGCTCCCCGGAGTGCTGCTGCATATGGTCAAACCGCCGCTCCCAGTCAATGGAGCCGGAGACGGTGCTCCCGATTTCCACAGGGCGTTCCACCGTGTGGAGAATCACGCCGTTTTTCTCGTGGACGTCTGTCACCGACGCGCCGTCCAGCGTGCCGTGGTCGGCAGGCTGTCCGCCCCCCTCCGGGTAGAAGGCGGTGCGGTTCAGGGTGACCGTGTAGCCGCCCTTCCCCGGCTGGCAGTCCAGCACCGTGGCGGTGAAATCCCTCAGGAAAGGGTCGGCATAGTATAGCTTTTCTGTTTCCATGGGTATGTCCTTTCGTTTTAAGAAATCGAAACGATGAATTTCCACAGCGGGTCAATGAGCCACAGCCCCAGCGCCGCAGAGCAGATATTGGCAGTCACGGCATATGCAATGGCCCGTCCCTGCGTCTTTTCCGTCAGCAGTCTGCGGTAGAGCAGGATTTCCGCCACGGTGATGAGAAACTCAATGGGCAGGTAGAAAAACAGTGACCATGCGCTGACGCCGTGGTTCAGCACCGTCACCATCAGGTAGGCCGAAAACCCGCCCTGGGTCACCAGATTGACCAGCAGGAAACGGCACAGGCTCTTCCGGCTCCGATAGCCGAAGCAGAACAGGAGAATCCCCTCAATGAGCAGGGTAGGAAGCAGCATACACAGAAATTGCAGCACATAGGCGCTGGCTGTATTGGGAGCACTGGCGGTTTTTGCCGCCCAATCCACGGTTACGCTGGATTGCAGCGCCGCCCGGTGCAGCACCTCGGATACCCAGCTTTCGCCGCTTTTTGTCACGATGATGATCCGATAGGCAGCCGGCACGCCAAGGTAGTCAAAGGTGTGAAGCCGCGTGCCGTTTCCGGTGTCCTCCCCCAGCAGGTCGCCCCACATGGGCGCGCCATTGCTGCCCTCTGCGGTGCAGGCGTGCCAGCCCTCCGGGACAGCTGTCCGCAGCGCCTCCAGCAGGCCGCTGTCCAGCGCGGCAATTTCTTCCTCGGAATAACTCCAGTCCAGCCCGCTGTAATCCGAATCTCCGGCGTGTTCCCAGCTGCCCTCTGCCAGCAGATCCAGATAATAAAGCGCCTCCGGCGGATGGTTCACTTTGACGGTCAGCTGGGGCTTGGGGCCGGTATCCGCCAGAGCGGAAACGGTCAGCAGGGCGGCGGCCAGTACCAGCAGTGCGCAGAATCGCAGGGATTTTTTCATAGTTGTTCTCCTTTTCAGCGGATTGCAGTGCAGGGGATTTCCCCCTGAATCAAGGGATTCTGTGCAAATTATATTACAAAACATATTTTTCTATCGAAATATTACAATCAGGAATCGACACGATTCAGCAGCCCATAGGTATCCTTGCACCGCAGCACCCGGAGGCAGGCATCGTCAATGACGCTTTCCGCCAGCGTACCGGCCTGCACCGCCGCGATGACGGCGGGAATCTGGGTGCGGTAATCGGTGGTGACCACCATGTCGTTCCCGGCCTGAAGGGCCATCACCGCCACAGCGCCGTCCCCGGCATAGGCCTGTACGGCGTCCATAGCCAGGTCGTCAGTAATGGCGATGCCTTCAAAGCCGCACGCCTCCCGCAGAACCCGATGCACCTCCGGGGACAGGGAGGCAGGCAGGTCACCGTCCATGCAGGTTACGATGTTGTGGCTCACCAGCACAAAGGGTGCCCCGGCCTCGATGCCGGCCTTGAAGGGCAGGAGGTCGGAATCTTCAAAGGTTTCCATGGGGCGCTCATCCACGGCAATACCGGTGTGGGTGTCCACGTTGTTTCCGTAGCCGGGGAAGTGCTTCAGCACGGACATCATATTCACCGTCCGGCTGTTCATCTTCTCCACCACGGCGGCGGTGTACTTCGCCGTGGTTTCCGCGTCCTGTCCCAGTGACCGGTCATAGATGAAGTCACCGGAATCGGTAGAGACGTCGCACACCGGCGCGAAATTCACGTTGATGCCCAGTTCCCGCAGTCCCATATTTTTGGTCACGGTGTCGGAAATCACGGCGTCCAGTCCGCCGCTGCTGTAGAGGGATTGCGGAGACTGGAACTTTTTATCAAACAGATTGGGGTTCCGGCTGGCACGGGTCACGGTGCCGCCCTCCTCATCGCTGCCGATGAAGAGAGGAATTGCCGCCGCGTCCTGATAACTGCGGATCTTCTCCCGAAACTGTTCCTTCGTCAGCCAGCTGTCCCTGTCCTTGAAGTCCCGGCTGAACAGCAGATACCCGCCCAGATGATAGGCGGAAATGTCCTCTGGGGCATTGGTTTCCGGGCAGCGGACGAAAAACAGCTGCCCCACCTTCTCCTCCAGCGTCATGGCGTCCAGCAGTTCCCGGAGCCGCGTCTCCCGAGCCTGTTCCTCCGCCAGCCGTTCCTGCTCCGCGATTTCCTCCGGCGTGGGTTTCGGCAGGGGCGGCGTCGAAGGCTCCGTGGTTTCCGCAGGCGCAGAGGGGGCTGCCGGCACGGCGGTGCCGCAGGCCGTCAGGCAGAAGAACAGGGTGAACGCCAAAAAGATGGCAGAAAAACGTTTCATAGAATCTCCTCTCAAAATGAATCGTGACCAAAGGCGCGGGTATTCATCCCGAATCCTCCGGAAAATCGTGCAATCCGCCGGTGGATGGGGATAGTGTATCATAAAGCGGCAGGCAGGGCAAATAAAAATGCGAAGCGGGAATTTTTTCTTGACATCTGCCGGATTTCAGGTATAATAATGTGGCTTGCAGTATGCAGGCAAATCCTTGCTCTCATCTGTGAATGAGGGCCATTTGTCCAGAAGGAGGTGCAAATATGGCAAAGATTTCTGCCAATTACGAGGTCGTGTTCGTGCTCGACCCTGCACAGGGTGAGGAGGCTGTCGCCGCTCAGGTGGCAAACTTCAAGGCTCTGGCTGAGCAGAACGGTTCCGACGTTGTGGTCGAGGAGTGGGGCAATCGCAAGCTGGCCTATCCCATCAACTACAAGACCGAGGGCTACTATGTGCTGATGACGTTTGTCAGCGGCCCGGAATTTCCCCGCGAGCTGGATCGTAAGCTGCGTATCGCCGAAGGCGTTATGCGTTCCCTGATTGTCTGCAAGGACGAGTAAGGAGCCAGCAAAATGCTGAATCGAATCATTCTCATGGGTCGTCTGACCCGTGACCCCGAGCTTCGGCGCACCGGCAGCGGCACGGCGGTGACCTCTTTTTCTCTTGCGGTTGACCGGGATTTCAAGTCCCAGTCCGGCGAAAAGGAAACGGATTTCATCGACATCGTTGCCTGGCGCTCCACGGCGGAGTTTGTCAGCAAATACTTCACCAAGGGCCGCATGGCCGTGGTGGAGGGGCGGCTGCAGATCCGCGACTGGACCGACAAGGACGGCGGCAAGCGCCGCAGTGCCGAGGTCGTGGCCGACAATGTGTATTTCGGGGATTCCAGACGCGACGGCGGCAGCGATAACTCCGGTTATACCTCCGCTCCCGCGCCCCGCAGCGCCGCCCCCAGCAGCTTCAGCGCCGGCGGCTCTGACTTCGCCGAAATCGGCGAGGATGACGGCGAACTGCCGTTCTGATATTACTATAAGGAGGAAGCAATCATGGCTTTCGATCGTGAAGCTCGTCCCGCCCGTCCCGCTCGCGGCAACAAGCGCCGTAAGGTCTGCCAGTTCTGCGCCGAGAAGTGCGAGAGCATTGATTATAAGGACGCCGCCAAGCTGCGTCGTTTCGTTTCTGAGCGTTCCAAGATCCTGCCCCGCCGCACCACCGGCACCTGCGCCATGCATCAGCGTCAGCTGACTGAGGCCATCAAGCGTGCCCGTCAGATCGCTCTGCTGCCTTACGTCACCGACTAAAGCAGCGCCTGCCCCGGCTTTGCACGGCGGCACATCATGCATAACAAAGAACGGCATGGCTTTTCAGCCATGCCGTTCTTTCTTTATCTTTCGGACTTCACCGGAAAATCTGCCCGGTATTCACCTGCTGCGTTTCAGGACTTCCCACAGCAGCGTCCACGTCCGCTGCACGGAGGCAATGTGCATCCGCTCCCGGGGGGTGTGGATGTCTGTCAAATCCGGGCCGAAGGACACGCAGTCCAGCCCCGGCAGCTTCTCGCTGAAAATGCCGCACTCCACCCCGGCGTGAATGGTTTCAATCACCGGCTCTGCGCCGTACTGCTCCCGGTAGACCTCCGTCATCCGCTGCCGAAGAGGGGACTCCGGCAGGTATTCCCAGGCGGGATAGTCCCCCCAGACGGCCGTATGGCCGCCTATCTGCTCCATCAGGCACTGCAGCCGCTCCTGCACCATCCGCTTCTGGCTGGCCACGCTGCTGCGGACGGAGAAATCCGCCGACAGCTGCCCTTCCCCACAGGCCAGAATCCCCAGATTCAGGGAGGTCTGCACCAGCCCGGGAATGTCCATGCTCATGGCCTGAATGCCGTTAGGCAGGCACAGCAGCAGGCAGATTGCTTTCTTCGTGGTGTCTGCATCCATAGGCAGCCACTGCGCCGTGGCCGGCGTCACCGTCACCGTCAGGCCGGGGTCTGCCGCCCGGTACTCCTTTTTCAGTTGGGCAGCTGCCTCGTTTACCGCCGCCTGCGCCGCTTCCGCATCCGAAACGGACACCACCGCCTCCGCTTCCGTGGGGATGGCGTTGTCCTTGCTGCCGCCCGCGGCGGAAATCAGCCGCAGTTCCGCCGCGTCAGAGGCCGCTTTCACCAGCCGCCCCAGCAGCACATCGGCGTTGGCCCGCCCCTTGTCAATCTCCACGCCGGAGTGGCCGCCTACCAGGCCGGACACCCGGATGGACAGTGTCTCCCCGGCAAAGGCCGCCCGCACCAGCGGCAGGCGGCAGGACACCCGGCTTCCGCCGGCGCAGCCCACGGTGAACACTCCCTCCGCCTCGGAGTCGATATTCAGCATGGTGCGGCCTTGCAGCGGCGACACGTCCAGCACCGCCGCTCCCAGCATTCCGATTTCCTCGTCTGTGGTCAGTACCGCCTCCAGCCGGGGATGGGGCAGGCTTTCGTCCTCCAGCGCCGCCAGCGCCATGGCCACGGCAATGCCGTCATCGCCGCCCAGAGTGGTGCCTTTCGCCCCCACGACGTCCCCGTCCACGAAAAGTTCCAGCCCCTCGGCGTCCATGTCCTTCGGACATCCCGGCTCCGCTTCACATACCATGTCCAGATGCCCCTGCAGAATGACTGCCGGGGCATTTTCGTAGCCTGCCGTGGCCGGGGCGATGAGGATTACGTTGCCGGCCTCGTCCTGATGGCATTCCAGTCCCAGCCGTTTCCCAAACGCCGCGCACCAGTCGCTGATGGCTTTCGTGTGGGTGGAGCCGTGGGGAATGGCGCACAGCTCCTCAAAGATTTCAAATACCCGCTTCGGTTCCAGACCTGACAGCACGCCCATGTCACTGCTCCCCCTTTTTCTTCAGCTTTGTCTTGTTGCCTTTGGCATCCACAAGATAGGTATTGTCCAGCTGCCCTTTCAGACTGCCCAGAACGGAGTCGATATATTCCCGCCGCAGGGCGGCCCGCTCCATTTCCTCCCACTCCGTCAGCCCTTCGGGGCTTTTGGCCTTCTTTGCCAGTTCGTTGATGCGGTCAATCTGCTTCTGTTCCATATGCGCGTTCGCTCCCTTACTGATAGCATTTCACGGTAATGGGAATCCTCCCCTTTTTTGTCAGGCCGCCCACCTCGGCCAGAGAGAATTTCCCATAGCCCCGGGCGGACACGGTGTCGCCTGCCGCAATCGGCTTGTCCGGCTTGGTGCATTCCCGCCAGTTCAGCTGCACCCGGCCGCTCTCGATGAGTTCCGCCGCCCTGCCCCGGGCCATGCGGAAGCCTGTGGAGCAGACGGCGTCCAGCCGCAGGGAGGAAACGGTGTCTCGACGCTCCTCACAGCGGACTTCCGGGACGTGGACATCGCCGGGGTCGATTTCCGACACCCGCAGCTTCGCCCGCCCGGCGGAGTCCCAGCTTTGCACCAGAAAATCCGCCACGGTGTCCAGCACCATCAGGTCGGCGCTTTCCGCTCCCACCAGAATATCTCCCAGCTTCTCCCGGACGATGCCCATGCCCATGAGGCTTCCCAGAAAATCCCGGTGGGTCAGGCTTTCCTCCTTCCGGAAGGACGCCCGCAGGCAGCGGATGGGACTGTAGGCGGCGGCATCCTCCCGCTCCATCCAGTCCGGCAGAAAGAGAAGAACCGCCCGCTCTGCGCCATCCCAGCCGCCCAGACGGGCATACGCCGTTTCCGGGATGCCCGCCGCCCGGAGCAAATCCTCCGCCTGCGCCTGTTGGGAGGGGCTGAGGAAATCCGTGGATGCCGGGGTGTTCCGTTCCGACGCCTGCCGCGCCCGATCCAGCACCCGGGCCAGCAGCACCCGGTCATCTCCCAGTGCACCGCATCTGTCCAGCAATTGGCTCTTATTCATGCTGCAGCTCCTGTGTCCGCACCAGCTGGGCGTAAGCGCCGTTCTTTTCCATCAGCTGCCGGTGGCTGCCCAGCTCTGCCACCCGGCCATTTTCAATGACGGCGATGCGGTCGGCGTTCCGCACGGTGGACAGCCGGTGGGCGATGATGATGGTAGTCCGCCCTTTAGAAAGGGCTTCAAAGGTTTCCTGCAATTTTGCCTCTGTAACGCTGTCCAGTGCTGAGGTGGCCTCGTCCAGAATCAGCACCGGCGGATTCTTCAGGAAAATCCGGGCAATGGAAATCCGCTGCTTCTGGCCGCCGGAGAGCAGCGTACCCCTCTCCCCCACATAGGTGTCAAAGCCGTCCGGCATGGCCATGACGTCGTCGTAGATTTCCGCCAGCTTCGCCGCCTGAATGACCTCCTCTTCGGAGGCCTCCGGCCTGCCGCAGCGGATGTTATTCATCACGCTGTCGGCAAACAGAAATACCTCCTGCTGCACCACGCCCACCTGCTGGCGCAGGGAGCGCTGGGTCACATGGCGGACATCCTGCCCGTCAATGAGGACGGCGCCTGCCGTCACATCGTAGAACCGGGGAATCAGCTGGCACAGGGTGGACTTTCCTCCGCCGGAAGGCCCCACCACCGCCAGCGTTTCCCCTGCCGGGATGTGGAGATCCACGTCGTGCAGCACATCCAGATCCCCTTCATAGGCAAAGCTGACGTGATTTACGTCTACCTGCCCCGTCACCTCTGTCAGCACCACGGCGTCCGGCGCGTCCTTCATGGCCGGCTCCGTCCGCATCAGTTCCAGAAAGCGGGAGAAGCCGGCGGTGCCGTTGGCCAGCAGTTCCGAGAAGTTGGCCAGCCGCCGCACCGGGTTGACGAAGGTGGAGATATACAGGCTGAAGGTAATCAGATCCACCGTGTTCATCCGCCCCTTCATAATCAGGGCGCCGCCGGCGGTCATCACCACCACGGAAAGGATGCACATGAAAAACTCCATGACGGCGAAGAAGCGCCCCATGGCCTTGTGAAACTCCTTTTTGGAGGTTTTGTAGGCGTTGTTGGACTCGTCGAACTTCTCCAGTTCCTCCGGCTCACTGGCGAAGGCCTTGGCGGTGCGAATACCGGAGATGGCGGATTCCATCCCCGTATTGATAACGGCAGTCTTTTTCTTTACGCCTCTGGAGGCCTCCCCCATGGAGCGGCGGCACGTCCACACCACCAGCAGGAACACCGGCAGAACGGCGGCAATCACCAGCGCCAGCTGCCATTGGATGGTAAACATGATGACCAGCGCCCCCACAATGGTTACCACGGAGATGAAAACGTCCTCCGGGCCGTGGTGTGCCAGTTCCGTAATCTCAAACAGTTCACTGGTCAGGCGGCTCATCAGCATGCCGGTGCGGCTGCGGTCATAATAGCTGAAATCCAGTTCCTGCATATGCCGGAAAAGATCCCGGCGGATATCCGCCTCCACCCGGACGCCGAAGGTGTGCCCGTAATAGCCGATGACATAGGTCAGCACCGCCCGCAGGGCAAAGGCCGCGGCTGCCGCCCCCATCACCGTGAAGAAGGTATGGTAGGCATTCCGGGGCAGCAGTTCATACATACACCAGCGGGAAACGTAGGGAAAGGTCAGATCGATCAGCGCAATTCCCAGAGCGCAGACCATATCCAGAATAAACAGCCCCATGTGGGGCTTGAAATAAGAGAGGAAGATTCCCAGCGGGGATCGCTCCTGATAGTCTTTTGTGGTCATGGAAACTCCTTTCCCGCCGGTTCCGCCTCTTCCGGCGCGGGATGGATTCTGTTCCGGTCAGGCCCCGGAAGTGCCGGGATTCCGTATCACAGGGTCTGCTTTGCAACGATTCATTCTACCACGTTTCCCCGGGCTTGGCAACGGGCAGGCATACGTTCGGTATCGTCTCTTATGGAATCGCAATTTCTCTCAGGCCGGCGCAGGAAAAAGATGTGAGGAACAGAGTCTCCCGCGTTAAAGCCGGGCTGTCACGCCGCACTTTTCAAAAGGGGACTCTGTTCCTCATGGGCAAGAAGGTACCGGCACGGCCGGCAGAAGGATACGCCTCCCGGAATGCTTCCGGATGCCTGTGGGTTACCGTTCTTTCTCCATCAGTGCCTTTTTCGCGGCCACGCCGGATTCCGGCACATCGTATTCCCAGTTCCACGGATCTCTGCGGCAGATCCGGTCGGCATAGGGCACAAAAACAGACAGCAGGCCGAAGGCCGCAAGGATCCAGCAGTACCACATATAGGGTACAATTTCCGTAGGGCTGATGGCAATGTCGTAGGTGGCAGCCGTCAGGGACGCCGCCATCAGCAGCTGGGCGCCGTAGGGGATGATGCCCTGAAAAACGCAGGAAAACACATCCAGCAGCGAAGCGGTGCGGCGGGGATCCACTCTGAATTCCCGGCTCATATCCTTCGCCACGCCGCCGCAGAGGATGATGGCCACCGTGTTGTTGGCGGTGGCGCAGTCCGCCAGCGACACCAGCGCGGTAATGCCCAGCTGGGCGGATTTCCCGCTGTGCATCATGCCTCTGAGTTTTTCAATGAGCCAGACGATGCCGCCGTTGTGGGCAATCAGTTCCGAGATCCCTCCGCAGAACAGGGCCAGGAAAAACACCTCGCTCATGCCGGTGAAGCCGTCCCAGATGGCCTGAGCAAAGGTGAAGACCGTCAGGCCGCCCCAGAGCATCCCGATGATGCCTGCCGAGAAAATGCCGATGGTCAGGGTCAGAAATACGTTCACGCCGACAATGGCCAGTGCCAGCACCAGCACATAAGGCACAACCTTGACCACCTCGAAGGTTCGCGGCGCCATGGCAGCAGCCTCTCCCTGCCCGATTACCAGAAGGATCCCCAGTGTAATCAGTGCGGCAGGCAGAGCGATGAAGAAATTCACCCGGAACTTGTCCTTCAGCGATACGTCCTGTGTCTTTGTGGCGGCAATGGTGGTGTCGGAGATCATGGAAAGGTTGTCGCCGAACATGGCGCCGCCGACGCAGGCGCCCAGCATCATGGGCACGCTGAGTCCGCTTTCGCTGGCAAGCCCCACGGCAATGGGAACCAGCGCCGTAATGGTGCCTACGGAGGTGCCGGTGGCGGTGCCCAGAAACGCGGAGATTACAAAGGTACCCGCAATCAGCAGCTGCACCGGAATGACGGAAAGTCCCAGATTCACCGTAGCCTCCACGCCGCCCATGGTCTTAGCCACCGTGGAAAACGCGCCGGCCAGAATGTAGATCATCAGCATGGTCAGCACATTTTCGTTGGCGGCGCCCCGGGCAAAGATGGCGAATTTCTCGTCCAGCGTCTCCCGCCCCATGCAGAAGGCAGCGATCACCGCAATGAACATGGCGGTGACGGAGGGGAACTGGTAAAACGCCATTTTCACACCCTGCGCCTGCAAAATCAGTCCCGCCCCCAGATAGATGACAATGAAAATCAGGAACGGCAGCAGTGCCAGAAAGTTCCCTTTCCGGTTCAGATCATGTTTCATACGCTCTCTCCCATTTTCTTCATTTTGCACAGTCCGGATTTCATTATACCGGCTTTTTCCCGGTATGACAACCGCTATTTGCAGTTTTCACCCTTCAGGCCGTCCCCAATGGCAGTGCGCCGGGAAATGCGGCGTCAGCCGCTTCGCCGGTATCGCCGAAGGGGATGATGGCTGTGTCTGCCCAGTCGCCCCGGTGTGTCCTGCCCCTGCGCCCCCGCCGGATGCCGGATGCGCTTCGCCGCAGATGCCGCGGCGCACATTTTGAAATGGCCGGCAGCGCCGGTAATGGCGGTGTATTTCCGGGTCTTTCTGCCGATATGCCGGTATGGACGCTTCTTTTTCCCTGCAAATTCCGGGATTTCGGTGGAAATGCCATTGCGAAACAATGGGCATACTGGTATAATAAGTAAACCTATCGGATATTTTCGGTGCGCCTGCGGACAGCCGCTTCCGGCGCCCCGGCTCTTTGAGAGCGAGGTATGGAATGAACAATAAAAGACTTTCCCGCCTGCTGGAACCGAACCTGAAATTTTACTTTTTCTTCATGCTGCTGTTTGTGGCGGCGGCCTTCCCGGTAAACTGGAGGCTGGCGCTGGCGGAGGCAGCGGTGACGGTGCTGCTGTATGTCTACTTCCGGCGAAACAATCAGAAGCGCCGGCAGAGCGTTTTGCAGTACATCGATTCCGTCACAGGCAGCGTGGACACCGCCAGCAAGTCCACCCTCATCAACTCCCCTCTGCCCACGCTGGTGTTCCGGCCTGACACCGGGGAAATCATCTGGAGCAACGAGAGTTTTCTGCAGATGGCAGGTGTCCGGGAGCACCTGTTTGAGATGCGGCTTTCCGAGGCGGCGCCGGATTTTCAGGTGCAGTGGCTTCTCTCCGGCAAGCAGGAAAGCCCGGAGCGGGTGACCATGAACAGCCGCCATTTCCGGGTTTACGGCAGTCTGGTGCGCTCCCGCAGCCGCAGCGGTGACCAGAGCATGGTGGCCACCACCTACTGGGTGGAAACCACGGAGGCCGACCGGCTGAAGGAGGTTTACGAGGCCAGCCGCCCCATAGCCGCCATTCTGATGCTGGACAACTATGAGGATTTGATGAAGGCCTGCGAGGATACCCAGCGCAGCGCGGTTCTGGCGCAGATTGACGAGAAGCTGCGGACATGGGCCAGCGCCGGGCAGGGAATCCTGCTGAAAACCGACCGTGACCACTACCTCTTCCTCTTTGAGGAGCAGTATTTCCAGCACTTTGTGGACGAGAAATTCTCCATTCTGGACACTGTCCGGAATATTCAGGTTTCCGAAAACGTCCACCCCACGCTGTCCATCGGCATTGGCAAGGATGTGTCCGGGATTCCGGAACTGTACAAGAACGCCAAGCTGTCTCTGGAAATGGCGCTGAGCCGGGGCGGCGACCAGGCGGTGGTGCGCAATCAGGTGGATTTTGCTTTCTACGGCGGCCGCGCCAAGTCCGCGGAAAAGCGCACCAAGGTAAAGTCCCGGGTGATGGCCAACGCCTTCCGGGAACTGATTGCCGATGCCGGCGAAGTCTACGTCATGGGCCACGCCTTTGCGGATATGGATGCCGTAGGCGCCGCGGCAGGCATCTGCTGCGCCGCCCGGAAGCGGGGCAAAAAAGCCCATATCGTCATTGACGCGGAGCACAACGCCGCCAGAACCATGCTGGAGCGGCTGGACGCCCTGCCGGAGTATGACGACGTGTTCCTCTCCCCCGGCGACGCGTTCCTGAAAATGCGGGCGGACACCCTGCTGGTGGTGGTGGACACCAACCGGCCGGACATGGTGGAAAGCCCTCAGCTGCTGGAATCCAGCAACCGGGTGGCGGTCATCGACCACCACCGACGGGCGGCCAGCTACATTGAAAACGCCGCTTTCAGCTTCCACGAGCCTTATGCCTCCTCCGCCAGCGAACTGGTGACGGAACTGCTGCAGTACCTGATTGAGCCGTCCGACCTCCTGCGGGAGGAAGCGGGGGCGCTGCTGGCAGGCATCGTGCTGGACACCAAGCACTTCACCCAGCGCACCGGCGGCCGTACCTTTGAGGCGGCGGCCTTCCTGCGGCGCTCCGGCGCCGACACGGCGGAGGTGCAGCGGCTGTTCCAGAATGACCTCAAGGATATGGTCACCAAGTACGACATCATCCGCCGGGCGGAGATGTACCGGGGCAACATTGCCATCTCCGTGGTGGAGGAACCGGGGGTAGACCGCATCGCGGCGGCGCAGGCGGCAGATGAACTGCTGACCCTCAAGGGGGTGCAGGCGTCCTTTGTGATTTACGCCGCCGAGGGCGCCGTGCTGATGTCCGCCCGTTCTCTGGGAGAAATCAACGTACAGGTGATTCTGGAGGCTCTGGGCGGCGGCGGCAATTCCACCACCGCCGGCGGCCGGATTGCCGATTCCGATCCGGAGAGCGTCCGCCAGCAGCTGCTGGGGGTGCTGGACGCATATTTTGAAAAATAATCAACCATCCAAAAGGAGAATATTGATATGAAAGTGATTTTGCAGCAGGATGTCCGGGGACAGGGCAAGAAGGGCGAGATGATTGAGGTTTCCGAGGGCTACGGCCGGAACTTCCTCCTGCCCCGGAAGCTGGCGGTGCCCGCCACGGCGGATGCCATCAACACCATGAATCTGAAGGAAAAGGCACGGAAGGCCGAGGAGGCCCGACTGAAGGCCGAGGCGCAGGAGACTGCCGGGAAGCTGGAAAACTGCCCCGTAAAAATCAGTGCCAAGGCCGGCAACGGCGGCAAGCTGTTCGGCGCCGTGACCACCAAGGAGATCTCCGAGGGGCTGAAGGCCCAGTACGGCGTAGACATTCCCAAGCAGAAGCTGGTGCTGGACGAGCCTATCAAGGCCTACGGCAGCTATCAGGTAAAGGCCAAGCTGGGCTTTGAGATCAGCGGTACGGTGTATGTCACCGTCTGCGAGGAAAAGTAACCTGCTTTGCATAAACGCGCTTCCGGGGAAGCGGAAAGGAGAATCCCATGGCCAATGAAGATCTGCTGATCCGGCAGATGCCCCATTCGCTGGAAGGTGAGCAGGCGGTTTTAGGCTCCATGCTCATTGACGAGGGCTGCGTCAAGGACGTCATGGACAAGCTGGTGCCCTCGGATTTCTACCTCCGGCAGAACCGGGAGATTTTTGAAACCATCTACACCATGTTCACCTACGCCCGCCCCATTGACGGCATCACCGTCTGTGAGGAGATGCGCAAGGCCGGCACCTACGATGAAAACACCACCCGCTCCTATCTGGCGCAGCTGATGGAGATTACCCCCACCAGTGCCAACGTCATGGAGTATGTGGCCATCGTCCGGGACAAGGCGCTGCTGCGGGGCGTGGCCCAGGCGGCAGGGGAGATTACGGCGCTGGTGCAGGAGGGCATCGGCGAGGCCGGTGACATTCTGGAGGCCGCCGAGCAGAAAATCTACGCCGTCCGCCGGGGACAGAGTGCTCAGGATATGGTGCCGCTGCGGATGGTGCTGCCGGACGTGCTGGATCGCCTCAGCGAGATGAGCGAAAGCGAAAGCCGCCTGCCGGGTCTGTCCACCGGGCTTTCCGCCGTGGATCGCAAGATCACCGGCCTGAACAAGTCCGACCTGATTCTGCTGGCCGCCCGTCCCGGCATGGGCAAGACCTCCTTCGCCCTGAACGTGGCGCTGAACGTGGCAAAGACGGCGCAGAAAACCGTGGCGGTTTTCTCTCTGGAAATGTCCCGGGAACAGCTGGCCACCCGGCTTCTCAGTTCCGAGGCCTGCGTGGAGAGCGGACGGCTCCGCACCGGTTCCCTCCGGGAAACGGACTGGGATAAGATTGCCGCCGCCGCAGGCGTGCTGAACAAGCTGGACATCCGGATTGACGACAATCCCATGCTGTCCGTGGCGGACATGAATGCCAAGTGCCGCCGGATTGACGGGCTGAGTCTGGTGGTCATCGACTATTTGCAGCTGATGACCTCCGCCTCCGGCAATAACCGGGGCGGCGAGAACCGCCAGCAGGTGGTCAGCGATATGTCCCGGATGCTGAAAATCATGGCCAAGGAACTGAATGTGCCGGTAATCTGCCTGAGCCAGCTGTCCCGTGCCAATGAGAAGCGGGACGACAAGCGCCCCATGCTCTCCGACCTGCGTGAATCCGGTGCCATCGAGCAGGACGCCGACATTGTGCTGTTCCTGTACCGGGACGATTACTATAACGAGGATTCCGAAAAGCGGAATATCGCCGAGTGCATCGTGGCCAAGAACCGCCACGGGGAAACCGGCAAGGTGGAACTGCGGTGGATGCCGGAGTACACCACCTTTGCCACGCTGGAAAACCGCTATGACGAGGAGGAATGACCTGCGTGCCGCCAAAGCGTTTCTGACGGCCAATGTGGGCGGCGTGCCGCCGGTGCCGGTGCTGGCGGCGGTGTCCGGCGGGCTGGATTCCATGTGCCTGCTGCATCTGCTGACCTTCTGGGGGCGTGCCCACGGGCTTGCTCCCGCTGCCGCCCACTTCAACCACCGTCTGCGGGGGGCGGAGGCCGACAGGGACGAGGCCTTTGTCCGGGACTGGTGTGCAGAGCATGAAGTCCCCTTTGTTTCCGGAACGGGAGATGTCCGGGCTTTGGCCGCCCGGGAGGGGCTGTCCCTTGAGGAGGCCGCCCGGGAAGCGCGGTATGCGTTTTTGACCGGTGAAAAAGAGCGGCTGGGATGCGCCTGGATTCTGACGGCGCATCACGCCGATGACAATGCGGAAACCATGCTGCTGAATCTCCTGCGGGGCACCGGATTGCAGGGGCTGGCGGGGATTCCGGCGGAACGGGACGGGATTCTGCGCCCCTTTCTGGAAGTGACACGGGAGGAGCTGACGGCTTACGCCGCGGAAAACGGCGTGCCCTATGTGGAGGATTCCACCAACCGGGAGGATGATGCTGCCCGGAACGTACTGCGGCATCAGGTGCTGCCGGTTTTGAAGCGGCTGAATCCGCGTGCCGTGGAAAACATGAGCCGCGCAGCAGCCCTGCTGCGGCAGGATGGAGAAGCGCTGGACACGGCGGCGGAAAAACTGCTGGAACAGGCAGAGTATTCCCCGGATGGGGAAGCAGCCCTGCCGCTGGATGCCCTTCGGGGGCAGCCGGAGGCCGTGTCCGGGCGCGCTGTACGGCAGCTGCTGAGCCATGTCTGCGGACATCAGAAGGATTTGACCGCCGCCCATATCCGGGCGGTGCTGAATTTGAAGCGGGGACAGCTGTCCCTGCCCTATGGGGTCACGGTGTACCGGGAGGGGGCGGGCCTGCGCTTCGGCAGGACGCCGCCCATGCCGGCAGCACAGCCCATTTCACCGGGGGAAACGGTTTCCTTCGGAAGCTGGCGGGTGCGGCTGGCGGCGGAACCGGAAACGGAGGGCAGCGCCGTCTCCTTTCCGGCCGGGGCATCGCTGACCATAACCGTCTGGGCGTCCCATGACCGTCTGAACGGCCGCACCGTCAAGCGGCTGTGCGCAGACCGGGGCATGACTGCGGCAGAGCGGGATGCGCTGCCGGTACTGCGGGTGGACGGACGCGCCGCTGCTGCGGCGGCGCTGGGAATTGATGAAAATTTTGCGCCCGGGCGGCATGAAACCGGGGCGCAGGTGATATTTTACAAAGACAGAGGAGAACGGCAATGAACAGTGAAATGGAGAAGGACATCCTGAAGGTTCTGGTGACGGAAGAGGAGCTGAAGGCACGGATTGAGGAGTTGGGAGCGGCTTTGTACAAAAAGTACGAGGGACGCCGCCCCCTGTTCTTGGGGGTGCTGAAAGGCTCTTTCATTTTTATGGCGGATCTGATGCGGGCCAGCCAGCTGATGTGCGACGTGGAGTTTATCGCCGTCAGTTCCTACCAGAACGGCACCGTGTCCAGCGGCCGGGTGCAGATTACCCACGACCTCCAGCAGGACATCACCGGCCGGGAGATTGTCATTGTGGAGGACATTCTGGACTCCGGCAATACGCTGGCCTTCCTGAAGAATTACCTGATGGCCAAGGGCGCCCGGAGCATTTCCATCGTGACCCTGCTGGATAAGCCCGCCCGCCGGGAAAAGGCAGTGGAGGCGGATCTGGCGGGCTTTGTAGTGCCGGACGAGTTCGTGGTGGGCTACGGTCTGGACTACGCCCAGCTGTACCGCAACCTGCCCTATATCGGCGTTCTGAAGCCTGTTGTGTACGAGAACGCCTGAGTGCCCGGCGTCCCGCAGGGCGCCGTGAAATCAACCGCCTGCAATGAAAGAAAGGGGGGCGTTCCCCGCATGGTGAAGAAAAGGCCCAACGTCAGCATCCTGCCCTTGCTGCTGATTGTCATCCTGTGCATCAGCTGGCTGACCCAGCTGAACCGAAAGGACGAGATGAGTTATGACCAGATGGTGCAGCTTTTTGAGCAGCAGAAAGTGGAGTCCTTCCGGTTTACGGATTCCAGCACGCTGGTGATGCAGGTAAAGGGCAGCGAGCAGCCGGTGCGCTGCCGTATCCACGACTATACGCTTTTTTACAGCGACCTCAATGACCTGGTAAAGGAGCAGAAGGCCGCCGGCATCATTACCTCCTACAGCTATCCGCCGCCGGAGAGCACCAACTGGCTGGAAATCATCCTGCCGTATCTCATGATGGCGCTCATGCTGGGGGCCATGTGGTACTTCATGGCCGTGCGTGCCCAGGGCGGCGCGGGGCCGGATCGGATGGCCAGATTCGGCACCGCCCAGATCCGGGAACTCAGCGAGAAGGATCAGAAGGTCACCTTTGACGACGTAGCCGGCGCCGACGAGGAAAAGGAAGAACTCCGGGAAATCGTGGAGTTCATGAAAAACCCGAAGAAATACATCGATCTGGGTGCCCGCATTCCCAAGGGCGTGCTGCTGGCAGGCCCTCCGGGCACCGGCAAGACCCTGCTGGCCAAGGCCGTGGCCGGGGAGGCCGGGGTGGGGTTCCTGTCCATCTCCGGCTCCGACTTTGTGGAACTGTATGTAGGCGTGGGCGCCTCCCGGGTCCGGGATCTCTTTGAGCAGGCCAAGAAGCAGTCCCCCGCCATTGTGTTTATCGACGAGATCGACGCCGTGGGCCGTCAGCGGGGCACCGGCCTCGGCGGCGGCCATGACGAGCGGGAGCAGACCTTAAACCAGCTGCTGGTGGAGATGGACGGCTTTTCCGCCAACGAGGGCGTGGTGGTGCTGGCCGCCACCAACCGGGTGGACGTGCTGGATCCCGCCCTGCTGCGCCCCGGCCGGTTCGACCGGCAGATCTATGTGGGGCTGCCGGACATCAAAGGCCGGGAGGAGATCCTGAAGGTGCACGCCAAGGGCAAACCACTGGCAGAGGACGTGGATCTCCGGAAGCTGGCACAGGGCACCGCCGGGTTCACCGGCGCGGATCTGGAAAACCTCATCAACGAGGGCGCGCTGCTGGCAGCCCGGAAGGATCAGCACTTCATCGCCATGCAGGATCTGAAGGATGCGGAGATCAAGGTCATTGCCGGCCCGGAGAAAAAGAGCCGGGTCATCTCTCAGCATGAACGGGAACTCACTGCCTGGCACGAGGCGGGGCACGCCGTGGTGATGCACTGCCTGCCGGGTCAGGATCCGGTGAATCAGATTACCATTGTCCCCCGGGGCATGGCAGGGGGCATGACCATCTCCCTGCCGGAGGAGGATCGCTCCTACCTCTCCAAACACTACATGGAGGATCAGCTGGTAGGGCTGCTGGGCGGCCGGGTGGCGGAGAGCCTGTGTCTGGGCGATATTTCCACCGGCGCCAGCAACGACATCCAGCGGGCCACCGCCATTGCCCGGAAGATGGTGACGGTGTACGGCATGAGCGAAACACTGGGCACCGTCTCCTTTGACAGCGGTCATGACGAGGTGTTCATTGGCCGCACCATGGGGCACAGCCGGGGCTATTCCGAAGCCGTGGCGGCGCAGATTGATCAGGAGGTCAAGTCCATGATGGACGGCGCCTACAGCCGCTGCCGGGAATTGCTGGAAGCACACCGCACCCAGTTGGACGCGGTGGCACAGTACCTGCTGGAGCACGAAACCATGGAGCGGGACGCCTTCCTGAAGGTGTTCGGCGAAACGGAACCGTCGGAAGAAGCATGATTTTATTTTCCCGCGCGGGAGGCGGGAATACAGAGAAAGGAATGTGTATTTTATGACAAGAGCGGAATTGAAAGCACAGGCAAAGGCGCAGCTGGGCGGAGGAATTTTCAAAAATGAATGGCTGACGGCGCTGGCGGCCTGCCTGATTATGACGGTGATTACCTCCGCCGCCGGCGCCATCCTCACCGGCATCGGCAGCATCCTTGTTTCCGGCCCGCTGGCCTACGGCCTTGCCTATCTCTTTCTGAAGTAGAGCCGGGACGGGCAGGTCATGAACATCGGCGACCTGTTCCGGGGCTTTCAGGACGATTTTGGCGGCACGCTGCTGCTGGGACTGCTGAGCAGCCTCTTCACCTTCCTGTGGAGTCTGCTGCTGGTGATCCCTGGCGTAGTCAAGTCCTATGCCTACTCTCAGGCCGTCTATGTGAAGGTTGACCACCCCGATTACGACTGGCGCCGCTGTCTGGACGAGAGCATCCAGATGATGAAGGGTCACAAGATGGATCTCTTCGTGCTGGATCTCAGCTTTATCGGCTGGTACATCGTAGGTGCCCTCTGCCTGGGGCTGGGCACCCTCTGGGTGGCGCCCTATCACGCGGCCACCCGGACGCAGTTCTATGAGGATCTCCGGCGCGAGGGCTACATGGCATAATTGCCGCACCTGATTGCAGAATCGTCGCAAAAAAATGCAGAACTCTTTCGGAGTTCTGCATTTTTTCTGCTTTTTGAAAGGATTTTCTCCCACGCCGCCGGTTCCGGAAGAACCGGTGCGCATTGCGGTTTCTCAGACGTTGAAGCGGAAGTAAATCATGTCGCCGTCCTGCACCACATAGTCCTTGCCCTCGCTGCGGAGCTGGCCCTTTTCCTTGGCGGCGTTGACGCTGCCGTACTTCATCATGTCGTCGTAGGCGATGACCTCCGCCCGGATGAAGCCCCGCTCGATGTCGGAGTGAATCTTGCCGGCGGCCTGCGGCGCCTTGGTGCCCTTCTTAATGGTCCATGCCCGGCACTCGTCCTTGCCGTAGGTCAGGAAGGAAATCAGCCCCAGCAGGGAGTAGCTGCACTTGATGAGCCGGTCAAGGCCGGACTCTGCAATGCCCAGTTCCTCCAGGAACATCTGCTTTTCCTCCCCCTCCAGCTGGGCGATGTCCTGCTCCAGCTTGGCGCAGATGGGCAGCACCTCGCTGCCCTCCGCCTCCGCCAGCGTCCGGACTTTTTTGAGGTACTCGTTGCCCTCCTGATTGGCAAAGCCGTCCTCGTCCATGTTGGCGGCGTAGATGATGGGCTTCAGGGTCAGCAGGTCGCTGGTGGCAATCAGCGCCCTGTCCTCGTCGGAGCAGTCAAAGGTGCGGGCGGACTTGCCGCCGTTCAGATGCTCCGCCAGCGCCTTGAACACCTCCACCTCGTGGAGGAACTTCTTGTCCCCCTTGGCGGCCTTCTGGGCCTTGTCCACCCGGCGCTGCACCATGTCCAGATCCGCCATAATCAGTTCCATGTCAATGGCCTCAATATCCCCCACAGGGTCTACCGGGACATTGGTGCCGGCGTCCGCCACAACGTGCATGATGTTCTCGTCGTCAAAGCAGCGGACAACGTGGACGATGGCGTCGGTTTCCCGGATGTTGGCCAGGAACTTGTTGCCCAGTCCCGCCCCCTGACTGGCGCCCTTCACAAGACCGGCGATGTCCACGAACTCAATGACCGCCGGGGTTTTCTTGTCCGGCTCATAGATTTCCGCCAGCTTGTCCAGCCGGGCATCCGGCACGGCCACCATGCCCACGTTGGGGTCGATGGTGCAGAAGGGGTAGTTGGCGCTCTCGGCGCCGGCGTTGGTGATGGCGTTGAACAGGGTGGACTTACCCACGTTGGGGAGTCCCACGATACCTAATTTCATATATCTTTACATCTCCTTAAAAAATCCTGTATTATCAAGGGCCTCGGCGTTTGGTGTTTCCGGCATTCCGCCATTGCTGCGCCAGTTCCGAATGTTGCCTTGCAAACTTTAATCCGTTCGGAAATTCCTCACTCACCACGAGAAGAAGTCCCATGTAATTTTTAATTGTAACACAGGGGATTCATTTTCTCAATAGTGAACTTCCCTTCAAATTGCCATGGCGAGGCGGAAATATAAAATGCATATTTGCCTTGCAAAAATGCCTGTTTTACGCTATGATTTTTACGAGGTGATCTTCATGGAACTGCGTGTTTTACGCTATTTTCTCGCCGTGGCGCGGGAGGAGAATATCACAAAAGCGGCTGCACTGCTCCATGTGACGCAGCCGACGCTTTCCCGCCAACTCATGCAGCTGGAGGTGGAACTGGGCGTCAAGCTGTTCCACCGGAGCCAGTACCGCGTGATCCTGACGGATGACGGAATGCTGCTGCGCCGGAGAGCGCAGGAGATCGTGGAACTTGCAGATAAAGCAGAGAAAGAACTGCGGCACGGTGAGGCGGAACTGACCGGTGAAATTGCCATCGGCTGCGGAGAATCCGTGGCCATGACGTTTCTTTCCCGGCACATCAAAGACTTCCGGCAGCTCCATCCGCAGGTGCAGTTCCGGATTCACAGCGCCAACGCCGATGACATCAAGGAACGCATGGAGAAAGGGCTTTTGGACATAGGCCTGCTGACGGAGCCGGTAGACGTCGGGCGGTATGCTTTTCTGCGGACGCCGAAGAAGGATCGCTGGGGGATTCTCATTCCGGAAGACCATCCGCTGGCAAAGCAAGCCAGTGTAACCCCCAAAGACCTGACAGGCGTTTCTCTGATTATGAGCAGCCGGGAAATTGTCATCCATGAACTGGCAAGCTGGTTTGGGGATCTTTTCGATCAGGTTGAGATCGCCGCCACCTTTAACTTAATCCTGAATGCGGCCAACATGGTCAAAAACGGCCTTGGGGCGGCAACCTGTTTCGATTTGGATTGCAGCTATCATTCGCTGACCTTTGTGCCGTTTTCTCCGGTGCTGGAGAGCGGAACCGTGTTGGCATGGAAGAAAGATCAGGCCAGTTCCCCGGCGGCAGAACAATTTCTCAGCTTTATCAAAAATGCAGATTAGGCATTTTTGATTGTTCAAAATAGGCATTCGACAGAGTATGGAAACTGTTTTACAATACAGACATCCGAAAGGGTGTCTGTATTTTTGATGATGCGGCGCGCAGTAGAAACTGAAATGTGCCATGTTCCCGTCCCGTTGGGGCAGCCGGGCAGAATGCACAATTCCAATTTGGGAGTTGATGGAATGACGCAGCAGGAAGCAAGTGAACATTGCGGCATTCCCGTCTCCGTTTTGCAGGAATATGAAAGCTGGGGACTGTGCGGAGCGGTCAAAAAGGTGTTTGGAGCATGGCAGTACGACGGCGAAGATATGGAACGCCTCAGCACCGTCATGACGCTGCATGACATCGGCTTTACCGCCGAAGAATCGGAAACCTATATGCGTTTGCTTCTGGAACAGCCGGACAGCGAAGTCAAGCGGCTGCGGATGCTGGAGGAAAAGCGGAGGGAAACTCTGGATGCCATTCACTTTCAGGAACGTCAGCTTCAGCGTCTGGATTATCTGCGCCACGAAATTCAGAAAAAGAAACGGAGTGAACCATCATGATTTTGAATGAAACCTACACACTTTCCAACGGCATAAGGATTCCCAAGCTGGGTCTTGGCACCTGATTTATCCCGGACGGTGAGGCGGCGGAGGCCGTTCGGACGGCCGTCTCCCTGGGCTACCGGCACGTCGATACCGCACAGGCGTATTATGATTCCGGCGCCGTACTGATTCGCTGCAAAACAAAATAATTCACAGGGAGGAGAACATTATGTCCAGAACTTTAGTTGCCTATTTTTCCGCCAGCGGCGAAACCGCCGCACTGGCAAAGACCGTTGCGGAGGTAACCGGCGGGGACTTGTTTGAAATCCGGCCGGAAACGCCCTACACTGCCGTCGATTTGGACTGGCAGGACAGCCACAGCCGCAGCACCCTGGAGATGAAGGATGAAAAAAGCCGCCCGGCCATTGCCGGCCGTGTGGCGGACATGGCGCAGTACGACACCGTATTTGTAGGCTTCCCCATCTGGTGGTATCAGGCGCCCCGCATCATCGAAACCTTTCTGGAAAGCTATGATTTTTCCGGCAAGACGGTGATTCCCTTCGCCACCTCCGGCGGCAGCGGCATGGGAAAGACGGCGGAAATCCTGCGGAAGTGCTGCCCCGGCGCAAAAATGGACGCCGGCAGGCGCCTCAGCAGCCGGGAGAGCGCCGCTTCCGTCCGGAAGTGGGTAGAGAGCCTGGGTATCTGAGAAAATTTGAGAAAAGGAGCGCCGCCGTATGGAATACACGAAATTGGGCAGCACCAATATTGAAATCTCCAAAATCTGCGTGGGCTGCATGAGTTTCGGCAAGGCCGGCACCATGCACGACTGGACACTGGATGAAAACGCCACGGAGCAGGTGGTCAGGCACGCCCTTGACCTTGGCATCAACTTTTTCGACACCGCCAACGGCTACTCCGCCGGAACCAGTGAGGAGTATCTGGGGAAGGCGCTGAAAAAGAACGTCAGCCGGGATAAAGTCGTGATTGCCTCCAAGGTCTATTTCAACCCTGGCCGGCTGTCCCGGGAGGCCATTCACCGGGAAATCGACGGCACCCTGAAGCGGCTGGGCACCGACTATCTCGACCTCTACATCATCCACCGCTTTGACTATGAAACCCCCATAGAGGAAACCATGGAGGCCCTGAACGACCTGGTCAGTGCAGGCAAGGTGCGGGCGCTGGGGGCCTCCGCCATGTACGGCTATCAGTTCTACAATATGCAAATCTGCGCCCGGGACCACGGCTGGGCACGGTTTGAGGCCATGGAGAACCACTATAACCTCCTCTACCGGGAGGATGAGCGGGAACTGATTCCCATCTGCAAGCAAATGGGGGTCAGCCTGATGCCCTACAGCCCACTGGCGGCAGGGCATCTCACCCGCCCCACCTGGAACACCGACACCCTCCGCAGCCGCACCGACCGGGTGGCCATGGGCAAGTACGACCGCACCGAGGCGCAGGATATGCAAATTGTTGCCCGGGTTCATGAACTGGCGGAGAAGTACGGCGTGAAGATGCAGGAAATCGCACTGGCGTGGCAATGGAGCAGGGGGATTGCCTCCCCCATCGTCGGCGCCACCAAGGCGAAGTATCTGGACGATGCCGCCGGTGCCCTTTCCGTTTGTCTGACCCCGGAGGACATGGTCTATCTGGAAGAGCCGTATATCCCCCACCGCATTGTGGGCGCCATTGACCAGAATCCGCCTCAGGGCGTGATTCTGGTGGACGAGAAAAAGTAACAGGCGCTTCCGCTCTTCCGGCGCAGGCCGGCTGCATGGAAGCAATCCCTGCCCGGTGCTGGCGTAAACGCAGAAAAATCCATCGTGAGCCTGACGGGCTCACGATGGATTTTTGCTTGAAGCAGGGGATGCAGATTTTCCGGAAGGCAGTTCTCCCCTTCGGAGTCACGCCGCAGTTCCGGAAGAGGGAACCGCACAGAAGGCGTTCCGGGTCATGGCGTTCCTGCGGCTCAATCGTGAGACGGTGCCACCGTTACCCCGATGCCGTTGACCTCCACGCCGTCATCTGCGGGAATCAGAAGGTATCTGCGGCCGTCAATGACCCGGGTTTCAATCAGATAGCTGTTCTCCGGGGAAACGGTGATTTTCATCTCTGGGGTCGTCACTTCAAACCGGCGGCTGTCGATGATGTTCACCGGGTTCAGCACGGCGTTTTCCCCGTACTGCTTTTCGCAGTTCGCTCTGAATGCTTCGATTTTCTCAGCGTCCACGCCGCTGTTGGCCAGAATCCCGCCCACGTCGGAGAGGGTCAGTTCCTGCGGCTCCGGGTCGTGGCTCTCCCGGTGATCCTCAATCCGTGCCCGGATCTGCTCGTGGACAGACTGCACCACATCATAGCTGCAATCCTGCTCCAGCGCCTCCGTCAGGGCAGTGCTGAAGCTGTTTTTCTGCTCCTCCGCAGACATGGGCGGCTCCACCCGGAACAGGGCGTCAATGACCTCCTGATGCAGTTCCGCCGGCTTTTTGGTGTAAAACAGCAGATTGTAGATATTGGCGGCGCGGTTATCAAAGGCGGGGTACAGGAATCCCAGTTCCGGGGCAAGGGCGATATGGCCGGTGGAGCCGGGGTGAAATTCATTCAGGTCATAGTCGTACCGCAGTTCCAGCGTAGGTGCCTTCACCGGGCAGACGGCGCAGACAAAATACCGGTAAACCGTGTCCCCGGCGTCCGCCTGAAATTCATCGTCCCGGCTTTTGTGGGGCACATCGTAGGTGTCGGCGGCCAGAAGGATCAGGTAATTGCTCTCCCCCATGTCCAGCGCGTCCACCAGCCTGCGGCAGAAGGCCTCCCGGGAGCCGGGATCCTTCAGTTCCGTCTGGCGCATGGTCTGCAAAAGACGGTGCTCCTCGCTGTCCGCCACCTGCGCCGTGGTAAACACAAGATCCACCAGATTCTTTCCCAGCGTGCCGGAGAGGGCCTTTTTCAAAAGCCCCAGATACATCTCCTGCTCCTCCTGCTGCATCAGTCCCATGGAGGCGTCAATCCAGGAGATGATTTCCCGGTTGCTGTTGACGTAGCAGCCGAAAATTTTGGAGATACTGCTTCTGTCCAGCTTGAAGCGCCGGCGTATCTCATTGAGTTCTTTCTGATTCATGGCATATCCTTTCTTCCATAAGAGACTCGTACAGGAAAGCAGTTTAGCACGAAAATGCCGCCCCGGCAAGGGGAAACAGCCCGAAGCGCTGCCAGTGTCAGAGGAAGCGGGGTTGTTTCGAGGAAGCGGCACGATTTTCGGTTTTGCTATGCAAAAGCCGAAAATCGCAACGCCGCGATGGTGCAATCCCTCTTGGGTTGTCTCCCCCCTTGTGGAAAATTTATTGCCGTATCGACAGTCACAGCCGGGCTTTGCCCTTCGGCAAAGCCCGGCTGCTATCCTTATTCTATACCCACTTCCCATCGGCGCTTTTACAGCAGGCCGCTGGCGGAGAAGATGGAGGCAAACACCAGAGACACCACCGTCATCAGCTTGATAAGGATGTTGATGGAGGGGCCGGAGGTGTCCTTGAAAGGATCGCCTACGGTGTCGCCCACTACGGCAGCGTGATGAGCCTCGCTGCCCTTGCCGCCGTGGTTGCCGTCCTCAATATACTTCTTGGCGTTATCCCATGCGCCGCCGGAGTTGGACATGAAGATGGCCATCAGCACGCCGGTAACCAGAGCGCCGGCCAGCATTCCGCCCAGAGCGCCGGTGCCCAGCAGCAGGCCTACCACCAGAGGAGCCAGAACCGCCATAACGCCGGGAACCAGCATTTCCTTCAGGGCGGCGGTGGTGGAGATAGCCACGCAGGACTTGTAGTCCGGCTTGCCGGTGCCTTTCATGATGCCGGGGATGGTGCGGAACTGGCGGCGGACTTCCTCAATCATGCTGTAAGCGGCCTTGGAAACGGAGTCCATGGTCAGAGCGGAGAACACGAAGGGCAGCATACCGCCGATGAGCAGGCCGATGGTGACCCGGGAATCCAGAATGTTGATGCCGGTGTCCGCAATGCCTACGGCCTGTGCATAGCTGACGAACAGAGCCAGTGCGGTCAGGGCGGCGGAGCCGATGGCGAAGCCCTTGCCCATGGCAGCGGTGGTGTTGCCCACGGCGTCCAGCTTGTCGGTGATTTCACGGACATGGGGATCCAGACCGCTCATCTCGGCAATGCCGCCGGCGTTGTCGGCGATGGGGCCGTAAGCGTCCACGGCCACGGTGATGCCGGTGGTGGA